>JALNZD010000055.1 GCA_023229505.1 Bacteroidales bacterium
AAATATTTAATGCTGCTGAAAACTTTGCCATCCTGAGATCCATTATTGACACTGCCATAAAAAATGAGCAAAATGTGTTACAAGCTTTGAACGTCATCGCCGATTATAAAAGAGACTGATTAGTTACAATTATTTAATTAGATGATTTTAACAAACTATAATTTTTGATCGTCTTTTTCAACTACTAAAACGGTTCCCAAGTTTTGAAATAAAGGTATCGTTTTTCTTAATTGAATTAAAATCATTGTTTATTTAGATTTTATTATTTTATTCTTATAAAAAAAATTCCAGAATGACGATATAAATATTGGCTTATTAACTTTAGTGAGTCTATTCTTTTCCAGGAATTCGACATAATCAAAATAGGGTAAGAGATGTTTTAATTTACGTGCTAATTTAGGTGGAATATTACTGTAATCTGAATCGTAAATATTTCCGCATATTTTTTCACATTCCTCCCTAGTTATAGAGATTAACCTATTATAATTTTCATAATAAATATTAGATACTTCCTCAAAAACTAAACCTTCATCTGTAGCGATCTTTGAAAATCCACCCAATCTGTAAGTAGAAAAAATATTGTCAACGAAAATACTTTTATGATTTTTTAAGCAAAGTCGAATCGTCATATCATAATCTCCCACGCACTTATAGTTAGTGTTAAATAATCCTTCATTGATAAGGACACTTCTCTTGAAAAACATTGTTTGATGATTGGGCATAATAGTTAAAAAAACATTTTTCATTTTTGGATAAATAATATTTTGGGCTTGCTGAGATTCATCCAAATTTATTACTGGTGCATAAGAAAAAACTGCCTTCGAATTTTCCAAAGCTTTTACTGAGGCATCGACTCCATCTAGCCCATGAAAATAGTCATCTGAATTCAGAAAAGCAATATACTTACCATTGGCTAATTTCAGGCCTTTATTCATCGAATCATAAATTCCCGTATCCACCTCAGAAATATATTTAATCCATTTCCTATTGGCGTAATTATTTAATATATCGATTGTACCATCTGAGGATGCCCCATCAATAATAATATGCTCAATGTTTTCATAAGTTTGGTTGCGTACAGATTCTAAACATTGGCGAAAAGATTTCTCACGACCAGCTTTTATCAGATTTAAAGTGACCGTGACAATAGAAACTAAAGGAGTTGTTTTTGAGTTCATTGCTTTTTTCTTGGATTATCAGTCTTTGTTGTTGATTTCCATAATTGTAAGATGGAGTAATTTACTAAAATAATTAAAGGTGCCGTTATGGGTTAAGGATCGATCATATTATGGTTTTTGATTGATATTTGTGTTCTTCCTCAAGGAGCAGATCCAAAACTTCAAAAAATGATTTATTGTATTTCCATCCAAGCTCATTCTTTGCTTTAAGGTTATCCCCATATATATTGTGTATATCATTTGGTCGGAAGAGATTATGATCAATTATTATCTTATCTTTTGATATTTCAAGTTTATCAAATACATAATAGAGTATATCCTTCAATGAAACGGATGATCCGGAACAAATAGTATAATTTTTTGGAACTTCCTGCTGAAGCATCAACCACATAGCTTGCACATAATCAGGTGCATATCCAAAATCTCTTTTCAAATCAATGTCCCCGACATGAATTGCATCTCGTAAACCATTTTTAATTTCCAAGCCATTTAATATGACCTTTTTTACAAAAAAATTAGGTGTCCGCAAGTATGATTCATGATTAAACAATATACCGGAACAAATAAATAAGTTATATGATTCCCTGTAATTTACCGCAATCCAATGTGCAGAGGCTTTGCTGATCCCATAGGGGCTGGATGGATGGATGATAGATCTTTCTGTAACAGGTAAAACGTCAATATTGCCAAACATATCACTGGATGAAGCCTGGTAGAATTTAATTTTCTTGTCAACTTTTTTTATCGCTTCCAGAATATTAAGTACAGACAATATATTAAAATTGATAGTATCCCATGGTTTTTCAAAAGAAACTCCCACTGAACTTTGAGCGGCTAAGTTATATATCTCCACTGGTTTATATTCCGCGAGAATGCTGATAATATTAGTTTTATCAAGCAAGTTGCATTTTCTAAGTACGACGCGGTCAAGTATTTTTAAATAACCAAGACCATAGAGGCTTTCTTCAACATCAGGCCTTACCAGGCCGATAACCTGATAGTTCTTATCCAATAACAATTTGCTTAAATAAGCCCCATCCTGCCCGGTAATACCTGTTATAAGTGCGGTTTTCGTCATTATAGTAGTTATGACTTCAAAATAAATTCAATTATCGTATGCTTTTGCTTTTCCCAGTTATCATAGCCTTCGGAAATATATTTATACGTGTTTTCTTGTACTTCAAGCAGAGCTGATAGATCAATATTTTGAGGTTGGGCTAAGTTAAAAAGATACCCGGTTAATCCATGTATAATATATTCGTTCATTGTTGGATTATCAACTGCTATAATGACTTTACCCAGGGCCATTGCCTCTAAAAAAGACATCCCTATTCCTTCATGTTCCCTAGGGGCTATATAAATACCTTTTTGCTTGATCACGTTCCATAAATCTTCTCTTGTCTCGAACCAGTCTGAATACCTTATGTTATATTTTTTTTCATCTTCGATTGATGGCATGCAAAATTGATAATTTGGATCTATAGCTTTATGAATATGAATCTTCACTTCATCCTGGTCAAATAGTTTTATGATTGTGTTAATATTAATGTTGTTGGTCCTTTGCCAGAAAAAGACTTCATTTGCATTCCCCGGGGTGAATTCTCCGGGTTTGGGGAAATACTGTATATACATAGATTCAAATCCCCATTCAAGCAATTTTGTATGAAGCGTTTTTGAAAAATTAACGATTTTAAGTTTACAGTATCTATTCCACCAAGACTGTGTTAAACCACCAGAACTGTCGTACATTGGGAAAAATATAAGATTGTCATTTTTAATCTTTTCAAATTGATTTACTGTTGGTAAATTCTGAAAAAAGATTACGCCAAGATAGCTATTGTCAATAAATGAAAGATCGGGATAGGAACCACCATTCCAACTCTCATCCAGAATCACCTCAACATCATAAAACTGTCTTAAATAATCCAGTAGAAATAAAGTTGATTTTGTTTTGTTGTGATACGAGTGCCCGATGTAGACAATTTTTTTTGACCGGGTATTTATTCTTCTGCCTTTCTTAGGTTTACCCAATCTCGCTAAAAATTTTATGAAATGCCGAAATCCAATACTTAACTTTCGGTAAACTTTCAATATAATTTGCATAAGTAATAGTCCGAAATTCCAAATTATTACTGCTATCCTTCTTCTCAGGCTTCCAGTTGGGAAAAATAAATTTACTAATTTATATAAAAACAAAATCAATCTCCACCCATATGAATTAGAAATTACTCCTAATTCTGATATAACTGTTTCTAACCTGTACCTTGTTGAGTTCAGTTCCGAATTGGTGGCTTCAAACTGAGATTTGGCCTTGGCTAACTCAGATTTGGTGGAGTCATGCTCAGAATTAACGGTCTCAAGCTGTGATTTGGCCGTGGCTAACTCAGATTTGATGGAGTCCAGTTCCGAATTGGTGGTTTCAAACTGAGATTTGGCCTTGGTTAACTCAGATTTGGTAGAGTCCAGTTCCGAATTAGTGGCTTCAAACTGAGATTTGGTCGTGGCTAACTCTGATTTGGTGGAGTCATGCTCAGAATTAACGGTCTCAAGCTGTGATTTGGCCGTGGCTAACTCAGATTTGGTGGAGTCCAGTTCCGAATTGGTGGTTTCAAACTGAGATTTGGCCTTGGCTAACTCAGATTTGGTGGAGTCATGCTCAGAATTAACGGTCTCAAGCTGTGATTTGGCCGTGGCTAACTCAGATTTGATGGAGTCCAGTTCCGAATTGGTGGTTTCAAACTGAGATTTGGCCGTGGCTAACTCAGATTTGGCGGAGTCCAATTCCGAATTGGTGGTTTCAAGCTTCGATTTGATCCTTTCATATTGCGATTTAATCCTATCAAGTTCAGCATAGCTCAATGAGAGCTTGCGTACTAATATTTCAGATTGATTCTCCATTTTATCATTTAATTTACTCAAATCATTTATATCACCATGTATTTCTTTATTAATTTCATCCGTTCTCCTTATTACATTTTTAGCAAAATCATAATCCGATTGAATCAGGTTTGTTATTTCAATTTTTTTATTATCATCAGAAAATTGCTCATTTAAAAGCGGATTATTAACAAATTTTTTATTAGTGAACAGATGCAGGTTGCTACCATTTGAATAAAAATAACTATTGAATTTTAATGCAATGTATTTTAATGTATTTAAAGAATAAAATGAAATGTGCTGCCCTGTCTCGGGAACAAAATACCACCAATCTTTAATATCTTTAATTTCAAGATGTGGCTGTAATTCTGTTGAAAAGATTAAAGAATCTGAATATTTAAATATATTTTTAATTTCTTCCAGCGGATTTACTAAGTGCTCAAAAACTTCGAACGCTGTAACAATTTCAAATTTATTATCCCCAATTAAATCAACCAGATCATAATTTTTTGTAAAAATGTTTTCGCAATACTTATCTTCTCTGTAAAAATTAAATCCTTTGTCTCGCATCAAACGCACAAACAGCCCATAACCACCTGCATAATCAAGAAATTTTTCACCGGATTTAAAATATTTCAAAATAATTATTTCAACTGCATTTGAATAAATAACATTTCTCGATACTAAACCTATATCAAGATCCGTGATGGCGTTTTTATATGCTTCATCTAACCAATAAGGGCTTTCGGTCTGGATAAATTCACAAATCGGGCACTTATAATAATCTACCTCGTATTTATTCAATACAAAACTTTTAAATAAGAATTTTGCTTCGCCTGAACATATATTACATCTGACACTTTCCATCAAAGTCATTTCAAATCATATAATTTGCAATAACCTCCTCCGGAGCGCCAAGAATGTTGGTACTCCCATTTTGCAACAAAAGAACGCGGTCACTATATTTTTTAATACTACTTAAATCATGCGAAACAAAAATGATTGTCCTGCCTTCGGCAATTATTTTATGAAAAACCTCGAAACATTTTACCTGGAAATTGGCATCGCCCACGGCCAGAACTTCATCCATCAACAGAATTTCTTTATTTGCATGAATGGCGACTGAAAATGCAAGTCTTACATGCATCCCACTGGAGTAATTCTTTACCTTTAGATTAATAAATCTTTCCAACTCCGAAAACTCGACAATTTTGTGATAACTGCGGTCAATCTCTTTTTTTGTCAATCCTAATAGAGTGCCGTTCAAATAAATATTGTCCTTCCCCGAAAGTTCAGGATTAAAGCCAACCCCAAGCTCCAGAAAAGGTGATATTTCGCCATTGATCGTAATCGAACCTTTGTTAGGTGTATAAATCCCTGCCAGTATTTTCAACAAGGTCGACTTTCCACTTCCGTTCCGGCCGATGATACCAAAAAACTCCCCTTTTTTAATTTCGAATGATACATCTTCAAGTGCATTAAAGGTTTCATAGGTCATCTTCTTGCTGAAACTTAAAATCCGTTCCCTGATAGTGTTCCGTCGTTGCTGGGGGATACGGAAACTCTTAGAGACATGTTCAACTTTTATAACGATATCGTTGTTCATCATTTTTGGCTAAGTTACCTATTGTCTATCAGGTTCATTGAGAATTTTTTCAGATGTACTCAGTGTTCATTCATTGTTTATTTCCCAATGTCCGCCTTTAGCGGGGCCAATGCGTTTAATATACCCAGATTCTTTAAGTTTCTTAATATTGTTTTCTATAGCAGTAGTGCTGATACCAACTTTTTCTGAAAGCCCGGTAATAGTGATTTCGGGATTTTCTGCCATTAATTTGAATATCATTCTCAACTTTTCACCCAACTTTTCACCCAACTTTTCACCCAACTTCATTAGATGTTTTGATTTATTTATCGTTTTTACCAATGGATGAATCATTAGAATTGTGAGGAAATAATTTCGATCGTCATCGGTTTCAAATATTGGTTCGGGCGACCCGTTTTGTTGCATAATCTTATAAATAGTGGGAATACCCGTACTGCGGCCTTCGGTAAGGTGCATTTCTTTTAGAAAATCGCCAATACGCCGGTTGCGGTAATCGCGAACCACTATGGTATGTTGTTTTAACATTTTATTGGTGATAGGTGGAAGCGGACCCGGGAAGCTTAAAATTTCTATTTTATCGAACCGGATGTTTACTTCAATAGTAGCCGGGTGTTCGTAACTTCTGTGATAAACAGCGTTTGCCAATGTTTCCTCCACTGCCTGGTAAGGGTAGTTGAAAAACCTCGAAGCTTCAGCTTTTCCGGGTATCTTACGAACGTGTTCCTCAATAATGTTTGATTTTATATATGCAAGGGCTTCCCGTAACTGATTATGCAAAGGACCAGTAAATCTTTTTTCTACAAAAGTAATTCCATCTTCATCGCCATAAATGATAACCTCAATAAGCGCTCCCCTGAAAAATTTGTCTGGGCGGTCGTTAAAAAGTAACAGCCCGACATTAACGGGCTTGAAGAATTCCTCCGAGCCACGCGCAATTCGCATTTTAGCTACCAAGTCTGCTAATGAAAGTTGAGCCGAATGTTCATACAAGTCACTACCCACCTCCTGTAAAAAACCTTGAATTAGGTGCAGGCTTAAGTCATTAATATTGGCTTGATGATTCACCCTGTCGTCAAATGGTATTTTAGCTGCTAAACCAAACAGGGCAGTTTCTTCGGTGGAGTTTGCCAAAACTGTTTTAGATCCACGACGAATGTAATACCGCTTTTGTCCTTTTTCACCTAATGTTGCCGGCGCTTTATAAGGGCGAGTTTCGCCACCGGGTACCCATATCACAAAAATATGCTTTTCTTGAAAAAACACCGGTGATGTAACAGGTGAGAAATAGGGATCTATTTTATGAGTGAGCTCAATTAGTTTTTTCTGAATCAAATCTAATTCATTTCTATTTAATCCCCTGGGGGGTAATACAGGTATCCCGTTTTTTTCTTCTACCCCTAAAATAATATAACCACCTCCCCAATTATTTATATCATTGGCAAATGCACAAATAGTATGTAAAATGTCTTCGGGATTCCAACCAGCTTTAAATTCAAGTCTGTCCCATTCTACAGTCTGGCCATTTAGCAACTCAGATATGTTTATGGGCAGCGACATGGTTTATTAAAATTAAGTGGTACGGCAATGATATGATGGTTCATCTCCTTTGATTAAACTACAGGTTTTCTATCAGGTTCTTAGAAGATTTTATTAAGTACCATAAGCTGGCAAAAAATATCGGTATGAAAATGGCTATAAAAATCAATAAGTGATCAAAACGGGGCGTTGCACTATCAATTAAAACAACCTTTGAATGCTCAATAATTAAGGTCATAGGATTTATATACAGTATAGATTGCACGTTAGGTGGTACGGCAGAAATCGGGTAAATGATCGGGCTTGCATAAAATAAGACATTGAGCAGGACTTCCCATATCTGGTTTATATCTCGTAACCTGACATACAACGGGGCAGCAAAGAATGAAAATGCCAATGAAATACCATAAATCAGGATGATATATAATAGAAAGAGAGACATATCTACGATGTCAGGATAAATATGATAAGCAAAAAGAAAAAGAAAAAGAATGATGAGGTTAAAGAAAAAAGCCAGTGCACTGTGAACGGTTGCTGAAATAATGATGATCCATTTTGGGATAAATATCTTTTTCAGAATGTTTGCTTTGTTTATTATACTGTTCATGCCGACAGTTGTAGTTTCTGAAAAGAAAAACCAGAGAATCAGGCCCAGAAGTAATCGTATGGAATAATTCGGGTTATCCTTAAAAAAGAGATGCGAAAAAACAAAATTCAGGACCAAAAATATACTTAACGGCTTGAGAAATATCCAAATGATCCCCAGCCATGAACCCTGATAACGCATCTTCAGATCTGTCTTAGCGAGCATCCAGATCATTTCCCAGTTATGATGGTGATTTTTATGGTTCATGAAAGGTGATATTTTCTCTTGCAAAACTATGAAAAGTTAAACCTAAAGCTCAATATTTTATTTTTTTGATCACCAGGATTTCAGGTTTGATTCTCAAGTCCGATCCTAAATCCAACTACTCCAAACCCGCGAAGCCATCGGCGCGGTCACCGGTAGGCAAAACGCAAAAAAATAAACCACAGATTCAAAGTCTGTGGCTATTTTCCCTAATTACAAGGAAGCTTACATTTCTATTCAAGTACATGAATATTCCTCACCGAACAAATATCTTTTAATTGCTTCGGCCAGATCGTTACACTGGTTTCGCCCAGGTGTGCGGTTCTCAACAAATACATGAAGGTCCTGGACTGCCCGATCCCGCCGCCTATGCTTAGCGGGATCTCTTCATTCAGGATAGCCTTGTGATAGGGCAGTTTGAGGAAATCAAGCTGGCCTGAGATTTCAAGTTGCTGCTTCAGGGTTTCCTTGGTTACCCTGATCCCCATGGAAGTTAATTCATGCCTTCTTTTCGTAACCGGGTTCCAGACCAGGATATCCCCATTCAATCCGTGCATGAGTTTACCGTTCTTGGTGATGGTTGGTGTCACCCAGTCATCATAATCTGCAGCCCGCATTTCATGCGGATACCCATCAGCAAGTACCCAGCCGATACCGATGATAAAGACGGCAGGATAATCCTGAAGGATCCTGGTTTCCCGCTGTTTTCTAGGCAAATCGGGAAACATTTCAAGGATCTCTTCGGCATGCAGGAATTTAAGTTCTTCCGGGATAGCCGGGTATTTATTCGTATTCAACTCAGGGAATTTTTCCCTGGCCAGTACACTTGCTCCGTATAATACTTTCCATATTCTGCGTACCGTATCTTTCAGGAAGTCCAGGTTACGCTGGTCGGCAGTGATGACCTTTTCCCAATCCCACTGGTCGACATAAGCTGAATGGTCGTGGTCAAGGAAATAATCCTTACGTACGGCGCGCATATCGGTGTTGATCCCTTCACCTACGGCACAGCCAAACTGTTTCAATGCCATTCTTTTCCACTTTGTGGCTGCCTGAACCACCTGGGCATCAATCCTTTTTTCAAGACCGAGGCCGCATGGGAATTCAATGGGTGTGCGCGATCCGTCGCGGTCGAGGTAATCGTTCACCCCGCTCTCCTTCGATACGATCAACGGCACCTGCACCATTTGAATATTCAGTTCTTTAGCCAGGTTCTCTTCGATGTAATGTTTTATCATGTAGAGCGCTTCCATCCGCTTCATGGGTGGCAGCAATGGCTGGTAATCATTCGGCAGGATTTTGGCTACCTCTTCATAGGTACTGATTCCCGGTCCTGCAAGATCAGCTTGTTTGTTTTGCATAATAATCCTTGTTAAATTTAATTAATAATGATTAGTTGTAATTATAGTAACTGAAACATATTTTATGTATGTATGATGAAATTGAGAGGCCGTAAATTTACTAAATTCTAAATATCGAATTCCTTTGGATAAAAATTTAGTTCGCAGTTCGCAGTTCCCAGTTCGCGGTTGGCGGTCGGCGGTTAAGTAATGAAATTAAACATTTTGTATAAAACACTTTGTTTAACGCAAAATGTTTTATATCTTTGAGAAAAAAAATGAATCCGTTTATCATCAAAGGATATGCTGGTCCCGAATTCTTTTGTGACCGGGAAGAGGAAACCGACAGACTTCTGAACGCTATCAATAATCAGCGCAATCTGACCTTGGTTTCATTACGAAAAATGGGGAAAACCGGCTTAATTTACCACACTTTTGAAAAGTTATCCAAGGATAAATACGATAAAATCTACATTGACATCTTCGATACGGTAAATCTTACCGGGTTTATTAACAAGTTCGCCAGTTCTCTTTTATCGCTCAAAAAGACTTTCGGAGAGAAAATGATTGAATATATTGAATCTTTTAGATATATCAGACCGGTTATCTCTATCGATCCTCTTTCAGGACTGCCAACAGCTTCTTTTAAAATATCCTCGGAAGAAGAAGCTCAGCAAACCATTAGCGACCTTTTTAAGATTTTGGTCGAAAAAAGTCTTTCTAAATCAATTGTGCTGGCAATCGATGAATTTCAGCAGATAACCAAATATCCGGAGAAAAATGTTGAAGCATTAATAAGAGGAAATATTCAAAACCTTCATAATGTGACAATTATTTTTTCGGGAAGCAATAAATCATTGCTGGGACAAATTTTTTCCAACCCGTCGAGGCCTTTTTATCAAAGTACTGAACTGATGTACCTTGAAGAAATTCAGCCTCCCTCCTATATCGATTTCATCAGAAATATCTTTTTAGCCCATGAAACTAAGATTGATGATGAAGCAATCGGGGATATTCTTTATTGGACCAGGGTCCATACCTACTATGTACAATACTGCTGTAACAAGATATTTGAACTAAAATCCGGAAATATATCGAGGGCTGAAACTCAAAAAATTTGCAATCAAATATTAAGGGATCACGAACCATTCTATTTTGAATTGAGGAATCTATTGACTCATCACCAGTGGCAATTATTAAAAGCAATTGCCAAAGAAAAAGGAGCAAAAAGTATTACTTCATCGGCATTTATCAAACAATATGATCTTACAAATGCAAGCACTATTAAGCGAGGCATTGAATCCCTACTTGAAAAGGAGCTTATATACAGAAGTAAAAACCAGTACCTTCTACAAGATGTTTTCTTTTCAAGATGGCTTGAGTTGCAAGAATGATCATTAAATTTAACTATCCGTAATTGAATTTATCTATAACTGACGATAAGCATATTGTGGTAAAAATCCCGACGGGTTACAATATCGGGGTTGATGTGCGGACCATCACGAATATGAAGGAAACCGGCTATAAGAAGGCCGTTTACAAGATCCCTGAGAAAGAATTTCCAATCACACCCGGATTACCAAGGGTTAAGCTGCTCGGCACCGGCGGAACCATTGCTTCGCGCCTGGATTACCGCACCGGGGCCGTCATCCCTGCCTTTTCCCCTGGAGAACTCTATGGGGCAGTTCCAGAACTGGCCGATATCTGCAACCTGGAGACTGAGAAAATATTCGCCGTATTCAGCGAGAACATGGGTCCCAAGCAATACATCGCCCTTTCCCAGGCTATCGGGAAAGAGATCGAAAAAGGGGTGGATTGCCGAAGTTATGGTATGCATGTTCGGCCCTACATCCGATGAATATGGTTTGCTGCACAAGGGAACCCGTGTAAGGAAAATGCACTCATCCTATCGTTCCACTTTCCGAACCATTGGCGATGTGCCGATGGCCATGGTAAGCCGGAAAAAGATCACCCCCATCCACAAAAGCTACAACAAGCGCCGGAGCGATCGTATTGTGAGCATCTTCCCTTACTTCAGCGATGAAGTGACCATGCTCTATTATTATCCCGGCATGAAACCTGACGTCATGAATGCAATGATCGACGACGGTTACCGTGGCATCATCATCGTCGGCACCGGGCTGGGTCATGTGAATAAGGAGCTTTACCCGGCACTGGTAAAGGCCAAAGAGAAAGGCGTACACGTCTTTATGACCTTGCAAACCATCTGGGGCTTTGTGCACATGTTCGTTTACGACACCGGCCGTGATATGATGGCCAAAGGTGTGATCCCTTGCGGAAATATGCTTCCCGAGGTCGCCTGGGTCAAACTGAGCTGGATCCTCGGCCAGACCAACGACCCGGTAAAAGTCCGCCAGATGATGATGACCCCGATCAACGACGAGATCACCCTCCGCGAGCCTTACAATGGTTATTTGGTTTACCAGGGCGGTGTGCCGGAGGTGGAGGAGTTTATCAGGAGAGTGCATAAATGTGTCGGCAGTCGGTAGTTGGCAGTTGGCAGTTGACCGCCGACCGCTGACCGCAAACTTTTTTCTTGCTTTTCTCCTATTTTTTTCGTATCATCGCTGTCTGAATCAACCTATTAACTTTAAGCCATTGAATACGAAAGAATTTATCCGTTCGCTCGCTGAAAAGCTTCATATTAGCCAGAAAGAAGCAGCAAAACTGCTTCAGGACACCACCAGGGTTTTACGTGAAACCGTCTCTGAAGAGAAAAAACTTACCCTGGTTCACCTTGGAAGCTTCCAGGTGAAAAAAAGTGCAAGCCGGACAGCTTATATACCGGCTTTGAATAAAAAAGCCCTGGTACCACCACGCCGGGTTGTGCAATTTCATACGGCAGAAACATTGAAGAATAAACTTAAAAACACCCGTCTGTCATGAACGATATTATATCTGCCAGGGAAATCATAGAACGGCTGGTGAAACAGTCAGGCATCACGAAAAAACTGGCCGCGGAATTCCTGCACGTAATCCCTGATATCATTGAAGAAGGTTTAAAAAAAGATGGCGAAGTCCGTGTTAAAGGATTGGGTACTTTCCGACTGAAATGGGTCAGGGAAAGGATCGGACGAAACCCCAAAACCGGTGAAAAAACGGAAATCCCTCCCCATAACCGCGTAGTATTCCTCCCGGAACGATCTTTTAAAGAATACATCAACCGCGACTACCGTCTGCTCAGTTATAAAATCATCCCTTCTGCTGAAAAAGTAACATCGGTTGATGAAATCATCACGGAACCTGAACCCGGACATGAACCCCTTCCTCAATATACTGAGCCGGAACCTGAACCTTTACCGCAATATCAAACTCAACCACAGCCTGAGCCGGAACCTCCAGCCGGAAAACGACGGGTCCATTGGATCGTACCGGTCGCCATTTCAGTGATTATTATCTTAAGTTTGATCTTTTACTTCAGGAACTGTTATCATTTAGAAGACAGAAGTCAGAAGTCAGAAGTCAGCAATCAGAAGAAAGAAGTTGACAGTCGGCAGTTGACAGTTGACAGTATATCGGCAGTCAACAGCCGGCAGTCAGCAGACACCATTCAGCAATCAGAAATCGACAATCGACAATCGACAATCGACACACCGCTCTCCACCCTTAGCCCTCAGCTAGTCACCATCCCCGAAGGCAAGTGCCTATTCCAACTCGCCCGTGAAATCTATGGCAATCCCTATCTCTGGGTGCTTATCTACCGGGAAAACCAGTATAAAATATCTGATCCTGACATGCTGAATTCGGGTCAGGAACTGGTGATCCCGGCTCTCGAAGGCACGCAGGAACGGATGTCAAGGAATGACTCTCTCGCAGTTTCGGAAGGTTACCGCCTGCTTTATGAATATTTCAAAGCAAAAGATGATTTTCGTAAAGATGATTTTTTCAAGGCGATGGAGCGATACAAGCCTTGGTGATTTGGCTTTTTGTATATTTATCCCGCTATGCCCGATCACACATTTACCAACCAACTCATCCAGGAATCCAGCCCTTACCTGCTTCAGCATGCCCATAATCCGGTAGACTGGCATCCCTGGAACGAAAATACCCTTGCGAAAGCTAAGTCGCTTGATAAAATGCTGCTGATCAGCATAGGCTATGCCGCCTGCCACTGGTGCCACGTTATGGAGAAAGAATCCTTTGAGGATGAAGAGGTGGCAAAGATCATGAACAAGCACTTTATCTGCATTAAAGTCGACCGCGAAGAACGGCCCGATGTGGACCAGGTGTATATGAATGCCGTTCAACTGATCACAGGCAGCGGGGGATGGCCTCTGAACTGCTTCACCCTTCCCGACGGCAGGCCTTTTTTCGGAGGTACTTATTTCCGTAAACACCAATGGGTTCAACTGCTTGAAAATATCGCCCTTCTTTATATAAAAAGGAGGAAAGAGCTGGAAGAACAGGCCGGATCATTGACTAACGGGGTTATTGCCGGGGACCTGATCAAGGCCGGGAAAGATACAGGGATTTTTGCGCAGGATGACCTGCAGGTCGCTGCCGGCAGGTTAGAGCGTCAATTCGACTTAAAGGATGGCGGCCTCGGCGGAGCGCCCAAATTTCCTATGCCGGTAAACCAGTTTTTTTTGTTGCGATATTCATTTTATTCAAAGGATGAAAAGATCTTGGATTTCGTCAAACTTACCCTTCGTAAAATGGCCTATGGAGGCATTTACGACCAGGTCGGCGGTGGATTTGCCCGCTACTCGACCGATTCCCAGTGGAAAGTACCCCATTTCGAGAAGATGCTATATGATAATGCTCAGCTGGTATCCCTTTATGCTGAGGCCTGGCATGCTATCAGGGAACCATTATACAGAGAAGTAGTGGAAGAAATCCTGCAGTTTGTCCTGCGGGAACTGACTTCTCCGGATGGCGGCTTTTATTCCTCCCTGGATGCAGATTCGGAAGGCGTGGAAGGTAAATATTACACGTGGGGGGCCGGGGAGATCAATCTGATCCTCGAAAACCAGGCTGACCTCGTCCGGAAATATTACCACATCGGGGGTAAAGGCTTTTGGGAAGCGGGACAGAATATCCTTCTCCGCACCCAGTCGCCCGATGAATTTGCGCGTGAACAGGGGCTTCAGCCATCTGCGTTTAAAACCATCCTCAAACCTGCACGGGCAAGGCTTTTGAAAGCCCGGAGCAAAAGAATCAGGCCGGGACTCGATAACAAGATACTGACATCATGGAATTCATTGATGTTGAAAGGATTTACAGATGCATACCGGGTGTTCGGAAGACAGGATTACCTCGAGGCGGCAAGGAAAAATGCCGCTTTTTTGCTCCAAAATGTGATGGTCAGCGACGGGCGGCTGTTTCACAGTTGGAATCACAGTAAAACCTCCATCAATGGATTTCTGGAAGATTATTGTTTTCTGGCAGAAGGTCTGATAGAACTTTATCAGGTAACTTTTGATGAAAACTATCTGAATAAAGCACTAGTATTGGCTGAATATACGATGAGTCATTTCTATGATCAGGAGAATAGTCTTTTCTTCGTCACCTCTGACCTTGATCCATCGCTGATTGCCCGTAAAAAAGAGATTTATGACAATGTTATCCCTTCTTCAAACTCAACCATAGCAAAAATTCTTTTTATTCTTGGACTTGCCTTTGAAAGAGAAGATTTTACGGATAAATCAACCCGGATGGTATCAATTGTCAGGGAACAAATTGTGAAATACCCTTCTTCCTATGCAAACTGGGCATCGGTAATAATTAACAGGATCCATCCGTTTTATACCATAGTTGTCACCGGTCCGGGGTGCTTAGAAAAGGCAGCAGCTATCCGTAAGCATTATCATCCATCTGTGT
The DNA here is from genome assembly GCA_023229505.1 of Bacteroidales bacterium. NCBI lineage: Bacteria > Pseudomonadati > Bacteroidota > Bacteroidia > Bacteroidales > Bacteroidales bacterium. Next base: position 15,229 of record JALNZD010000055.1, read on the forward strand.
TTATTTGCGGCAGTGAATCATTCAGTGAGCTGCCTGTCCTGAAAGACAGGTTTGTGGATGGGCAAACGATGATTTTCGTCTGTACGGGAAAGGAATGCAAGATGCCGACAACTTCTGTTGATGAGGTAGTTAATTTTTTAAAAACCACTGCTGATAATTCCTGACCTTAAGTTTCTCGCAGATTAGCGCTGATCAGCGAGAAAGTCCGGTGATTCATCCGCTTGGCCTGCCAGATCATGAACCTGAGCCAAATCCCCCGCCTGGCAAATATTTTCATAGAAGGCGCTAAATTATTGAAAAAAATGAAAAATCGTCCATGACCTTGCTATTCCTTCCCAAATACATTATCTTTATCAAGCCAGTTCAATATTTAGATTATTAACCTTTAAACCATTGATTATGAAAATTTTCACCCTCCCCCGCGGGATTTTAGCCATTCTTTTACTGGCTGTTAGTTGCTTCTTATCTTTCCCCATGAAGGCACAAACCATCCAAATCGACAGTTTATTTACTTCAGACGGAGAGATTTTTCCTTTCGGACCGAACGACACCATTTATGGATTATCCATTTCAGGATCAGTCACCTTGTTAAGCGATACAAGCCTGGTTCGGGTGATTTTGACCGATAATGCCGGTCATGAATGGATGGTATATGAGGCGTATCCTTTAATCGTTACATATACTGCTTTTAACATTGAAGAAGAATGTGATGAGACTTGCTTTTTGGATCAACTTCTTCCCTATTCCATTATCATCCAAGTGATTGATGCAAGCCTTGATTTAGAGTCCTTATCATATTCTAAGTACCCCAAGGAAGATGCAATTAAGCAACAATTTAAATCAAAACGAAGTAAGGATGCTGAAAAAATTGAAGCGATAAACCAACATATTCCTTCGTACAATATGAATTGGGTTGCAGGTGATAACTCAATCGTAGCAATATATTATGATCAGAAACGAAATATGTTTGGTGATGGTTATAATTTGCGTGGTTATGAATATTATGCCGGAGGCGTTTTTGAATTCCTTGGCCACAGAGCATATCCAAAAGTCGATCCGGATATGGTATGGAATTTTGATTGGAGAAATCGCCATGGGGCAAATGATTCATTATCACCCTACTGGGATGGTGATACCCTTGGTACCGGATGGTTAACACCTGTCAAAGACCAGGGAAATTGTGGAAGTTGCTGGGCTTTCTCAGCAATTGGCACAACAGAGGCAATTGCTAATCTTTTTACAACCCTTCATTTGAATCTGGATCTATCAGAACAACAAGTACTTTCGTGTTCAGATCGAAATGGAAATTGTGATAGTGGACATCGGGATTCGGCATTATTTTTTATTAAGAATGAAGGAGTTGTTACTGAAAATTGTTGTCCTTATATTGCTCAAAGTCCTAGCTGCAGCAATCTTACAATCTGTGAGGAGCCTGATACCATTATTACTATTAAAGACTATCATGAATTTATAACTGATCAGGATAGCATAAGGATCGCTTTGATAAAGGATGGCCCGCAATCTATTGGATTTAATCTTTCGAAAAGTAAAGCACATGCTACTGTATTAACTGGTTTTGAATTTGATTCTATAGACTCCACTATTAATTGGATATATAAAAACAGTTGGGGAGATATTGGACCGGAACATGGTTTTAATACAATGAAAATTGATTATTTGAGCGCCAATGGAATAGATAATCCAGTTTTTCTTAATGATGAACCTTTAATAGATACATGCAGGGATGAGGATAAAGATGGCTATTTTTTCTGGGGAATTGGCAAGAAACCGCTGGACTGCACTTGCTCGGATATTGAGGATTGTGATGATAACGATTCTCTTGTCGGGGGATATGATGAAAATTACAATTGTACTTGCTTGCTAGAATATATTTCAATGCCCAAAATAATCACCACGGATACAATATGGGAAGATACACTTTCTGTAAATCAAACGGTTATTGTTGATTCAGGAGCTTGTCTTACCATCGAATCACTTGCCCGCTTTAGTTCTCCTGCGAAAATAATCGTTAAACAGGGCGGAAAACTGATCATAGACGGAGGAAAACTTACCAATGCCTGCCCGAATGAACTTTGGGATGGCATTGAAGCTTATGGTAGCGATACTAACCAGTATTTTTACCAATATTTCGGGGTAGTCAATGTTATCAACGGGGGAACTATTGAAAATGCCACTACTGCAATTGCCAACCATTGTAAAACCTGCGATTATATCAACGAAGAAAGTGGAGGGGTAATTCGAACTGATAATGCTGTCTTCCGTAATAATCGTGTTGCTGTCGATTTTGCCCCCTTCGAAAATGAGTGGCAGGGGCAGGAACAGCCTTACCGGGCGACTTTCGCAAAGAGTCTTTTTAAATATGATGATTACCTGAATGATTATTCGGATTTCGAGTATTTTATTAAAATGCATCAGGTTAATGGCATAAAATTCTACGGATGTGATTTTATTTGTGACACAAACATTATTCACACTGAAAAAGAAGTAACCTATAAATACCGGAGCGGAATTTATTCAGTGGGATCGCAATTTTATGTTGGGAATACATGCGTAAGCCAAATATCGCCTTGCACCCAATATAAACAGAGTCTTTTCCAGGGCTTGAATTATGGCATCTATGCACTTGGTATTAATGGCAGAGAAACAATTACCGTTAAAAGGAGTCGATTTGATAAAAATAAAACTGGGATTTATTTAAGCGCTGTCAATTATGCTACTATTGTACAGGATACATTTAATATTAGAACCATTGATTATCAGAAAGATACTTTAAGCGGTCTGTACCTTGATAATTGCACAGGTTATCAGGTTGAGGATAATATTTTTCTAGGGAATTTAAATCCTTTCAACCCTTGGCAAATTTCCGTTAAAAGTATCGGATTGGTGATAAATAATTCAGGTGTAATGTATAACGAAATCTACAATAATGCATTTGATTCTTTATTTGTAGGAGTATCCGCTCAGGATCAAAACCGTGATAGATCAGGCGATCTTGGTCTCCAAATTCTGTGCAATGATTTTACTAATAGTCGATTTGATATTTCCGTTACAAAAAGTGACGAACTTGTTAGAGATATGGGAATAAAAGTAGAGCAAGGCAACGAAGGGACAGAAGCAACTTCCCCAGCAAATAATACCTTTAGTTGGGTTGATAAGGAATTCAGTGATTATTATAATAATTGTGAAAATATCATTTACTGGCATTTGGATGCTTCTTTAACAACTGCACATGTTAAGCCTGTTGATTATTCTTCCACTGTTAATCCACAGCATGATAATGGTAATTCATGGGTCTATGATAAAGAAATATGTTGCCCTTCAAACCTGGATACAATTGGAGGAGGAGGAGGTAGTATTGAAGATGAAAAAAATAAAATGATGATAGCGGAGCAAAAAGCCGATTCTATTCTGAACATATTAAATATCCTTGTCGATGGTGGATCAACTGAAGAGTTAATCGCTGAAATACAAAATAGTTCTCCGGAGGATGCCTTGACACTCTATAGCGAACTCATAATGAATTCCCCATATTTGACAGATACATCAATGGTTATGGCCATCAATCAAGAGAATGTCCTTTCACCTTCCTTGATCACGGATATTCTCTTGGAGAACCCCCAGTCAGCCAAGTCCGATACGGTTCAACAAGCCCTTGAGATGCGTTCAAACCCGCTATCGGAAGAACAACGACTGGAAATCGATCAGGGATGGTTTGTAATAAGCGCAAAAGAATCTTTGGAGTCACGATTATCTGGTGCTAATTCAATCCGAAACAGGGCATTAAATAACCTAATCCGATATTTTAAAAACGATACGCTGATTGCCTCATCTGTCGACTCCATCATTTTCTTACTTTCTAATGAAAACAATCTTGAACTTAAATATTCACTTGTTTTTGAATATCTTGGTAAAGGAGATACAATTTCAGCCCGGGGTATTTTAGATGATATTCCTGTTAGTTTTAATCTTACTTCCTCACAGAACCAACAACTTCAGAATTATGAAAACTATGTTGACTTGTGGATAAGTTTGATATCGCAAAATAAAACCTTTCTTGATTCAGATTCTTTGCATAAAGTTCAAATAAAGGCATTGATGAATAATTCCGATGGAGTATTAAAAATGATGTTACAAAATGTGCTTGAAGTTATTGACACGATCAATTACCATGAACCATATATTTTACCTGAATCCGGACAGAAATCATCTGAAATAAGGCCGATTCAGATAAAACAAACTGTTCATTCAAGTTATTTGAGAGTATACCCAAATCCAACAAGTAACTATTGCCTCATAGAGTATTCATTAAAAATTGAGGGGTCAGATGCTCTTATTCAAATAATTGATATTCATGGCTGTGTTATAAAACAAATAGAAGTTTATAAGGATAATGATTTACTCCTGGTAAATTTAAATGACCTTCCAAATGGGATATATTTATTTCAATTAATTGAATATGGTAAAAAATCAGGGATTCAAAAGATGATAAAGAATTGAGAGGTAGATATGAAGACTTTTTCCTCATTGATTTTTCTTTTACTGATAATTTCAATCTGTAAGTTGAGTTATTGCCAATCCACTTATTTTAATAATCTTTATCACTTGGGCGATCCAAATACCTGGAGTGGTGCAAGTACATTGGGTGAAGACGAAAACGGATACGTCATTTGGGGTAAGACTGGAGTTAACATTGGTTTGATTAAGTTAAATCATAATGGTGAACAAATATGGTATAAGACCTGGGGTGACAGTATTGCTTCATGGTATGTCGGGTATCCAGGTTCACTAGCTTCCATAAATAATGAACACTACCTGGCAGGTTCTAAAAACTATTATTCACCGATTGAGTACGATGTTGGATTGTTGATGAAACTGAATAGCAATTGGGATACAATCTGGACTAAAGAATTTGACATGAATATGGATGCTGATCCTGATACATCCACTTTAATAAATCAAATGGATATCTGCAATAACGGAGATCTTGTTTTTGGGGGTGGCATTTATAAGCCAAGTATTGGCAGCAAATTCCTGCTGATTAGAACTGATACAGCCGGAAATTTACTTTGGTTTAAAACATATAGTTACTCTAAGGCTACCATTAATGATGGGTATTCAGTCATTCAAACCTCTGACAGTGGTTTTGCCATCGGTGGATTTTGGTACATACCAGGAAGTTCGTCGGCAACGGGGGACCCGATAATTATTAAAACAGACAGTATGGGTAACCAGGAATGGATAAAAAATCTGGGGGGACCAATTGTTGATAATCGTGCTATGTTATGCAAAGCAAATGATGGAAATATTATAATGGGGACGACGATTGCAGATATCTTAATCGGAGGCACAAGCACCAAATCCAGAATTAATATTGTAAAACTTGACAATGAAGGTGATATTCTTTGGAATAAAAAATATGGGGAAAGTTCTATTTCAAACTATTTATCTACTATTAGAAGTTTAGACGATGGATCTGTTATTTGCACTGGTTCGGTTCGGTCAGAGATACCCTGGAATTCTGGCTGGATCCTGAAATTAAGTTCTGAAGGAGATAGTTTATGGTACAGGCAATATTACTTACTAAGCGGAGAATCGACGTATAATCGTTTACGTGATATTATTTCAACGAGTGATTCCGGATATCTGGCTTGTGGATATATATCTCCCATTTCACCGGACACGGGCATTCAGAGCGCCTGGGTCATCAAGCTCGACAGTATTGGCTGTGATTCGGCGGGGTGCGATACGACGGTGGGGATAACTGAGGAGCAGGGAAGCGGGGAAGCAGGGAAGCAGGGAGGGATGGAGATTTGGCCTAATCCGGCAAAAGAAATTGTCAATTGTCAATTGTCAATTGTCGATTCTCGAAGTAATTGTTCATTGATGATCTATGATATTTTCGGGCGAGAAGTTACGGCAAACCTGATCTCCTCCCCCCGGGTGGGGGGAGGCCGGGAGGGGGGCGCTGACGGCCGGGAGAAAGGCTGGCAGAGTTGGATAGTTGATGTTTCCTCCCTGCCGCCTGGGATTTACCTGGCGGTGGTTCGGGAAGGGCATATGATTGAAAGAAGTGCAAAGTTTATCATTGCAAGATAATTGAGATAATATTGATGGTAACTATAAAAATAACATCATGACCAATTCTACCGGCATGTTGAAAGCGTTCGCAAGAAATATCCTGATCGTTAATGATTCTCTTGATTATGCTGAACCCATTTACCTACCTCAACCTGGATTAAAATCAGGGAAAGCTAGGATTTGGCCTGAAAAAGGAGTTCAAGCTCAAAACTTCATGAAGATTTACCCTAATCCTGCAAAAAACCTTGTAATAATTGAAGTCAGGCTGAAAGAAATTCCCAATAATGCACAAGTTCAAATTATTAATTTAGAAGGAATCGTTTTAGATGAAATCGCTGTCAATCAGCGATATGACTATATTGTTATTCCATTATCTGAATTTAAATCAGGAACTTACTTATGCAAATTAAGTATTGGGAATAAAACTGTCGAAACAAAACAATTTATCATTTCCAGATTTTGATTTCTATTTTTTCCTATTTTAAACAATCCATCATTGATGTATAACACTATGAAGATTTTACCAATTATTATAAAAACCGTAGTACTGTTTGTATTTATTTTTTTTCTCTCTGATGCAAAAACACAAACTTTTAATTATTTTAATTACCGATATGATATCAGTGAGTATGAATTACAAGATGAAAGTTACGCGATTATTGAAACGGTGGATGGCTTTGTGCTGCCTGGCAATTCATTAGTGATAAACGCTAATATTTACTGGTGGGAGGAAAAACTGATTAAACTTGATCAACATGGAATTGTTCAATATATAAAAACATATGGGGAAGACTCCATTGATTATTTTTTTTCCAGTAATCCAAGGTGTTTAATAGAGGAAAATGATCGTTTATATGCCGTTGCTAAAAGAAGAACACCTACTTCAAATTGGGTGCATGATGAAGGAACTCTTATATACCTTGATGAAAACCTTGATACACTTTGGTCAAGAAGGTACGGTGAGTGCATTGAACCCTTCGATACAGCATATCTTTTTACTTGTCTGCAAAAAATAAACCAAAACGAATTGATCATTGCTGGAGGATGGAAGCCTTATGGATTAGCTTCACATGTTTATTTATTAAAGGTAGATAGTATCGGGAATAAAATTTGGGATAAATCTTTTAATTATTATAATGATTATATTGATGGACATAGCATCGTTCAAACAACTGATTTAGGTTTTATAATAGGATGTTTTAAACAAACACCAGGTTACCCTTATACCGTAGATCCTATAATAATAAAGACAGATAGTCTTGGAAACCAGAAATGGACAAAAAATTTAGGAGGACCTTTTAAAGACTTCAATGCATTAGTTAGCCTTGCAATCGATGGAAATATTCTCGTGGGTACAAGTTATGCTGACAGTATGTTAACGCCAGATATTCCGCTTTCAAGGATAAATATAATTAAACTTGATAACGAAGGCACTATCCTTTGGAATAAAAAATTTGGCTCAAGTAAACCTAATAATTACTTAAGAAATATAAGGGTATTAAATGATGGTTGCATTATCGCCACCGGTGCATTAAGAAAATATAATCCAGAACCTGATTGGGTAGGATGGATACTAAAAATCGATTCTGATGGAGACAGTCTTTGGTATCGGGAATATTATAATCTTCCCGGTCAGGAAAGCAAGAATTATCTGTATGATGTTATTGAAACGAGCGATAATGGTCTCATCGCTTGTGGTTATGTTAATCCGTATTTACCTGATACCGGAAGCACAGATACCTGGGTCATCAAGCTCGATAGCATCGGGTGTGATTCGGCGGGGTGCGATACGACGGTTGGCATTGCCGAAGAGCATGGAAGCATGGAGGCATGGGGGCATGGAGGGCTTATCATATGGCCGAATCCGGCGAGGGATCAGATTCATGTACGATTTTACATGGACGATGGACGATTTTACAAGGATTTTAGATTGGAGATTTATGATATTTTCGGGCGGAACGTTAAGGAAATCAAAGTTCCGGATAAGCAAGATGAGGTTCAAATCAATGTAGAGGGTTATCCGCGGGGGATGTACCTGGCTGTACTGAAGGAAAGGCAAATAATTAAAGCGAATACTAAGTTTATCATTGTTAAGTAAATTAATATCTGATCTAACATCCATGAATTCCATCATGAACAATTCTACCGGCATGTTGAAAGCGCTCGCAAGAAATATCCTGATCGTTAATGCGTCATCTCAAGATAGCCTATTGGTATATTTTGAAAATGATTATTCACCTGAAACACATTATCAATTGGCCTTTTGCAAGTTATACTCAGGGGATACCGCCGAATTAACAGACATATTAAATGGTATACCAGTCGATTTTTCATTTAATACCGCTCAATGGAATAATCATTCACTTTACGAGGCATTGTTTGACATCCTGATAGAAATGCAATCGGATTCGACTGGAATTGACAACACTTTGTTGTTGGATTTGACTGCAATTGCCGATGAAGCTGATGTGATACCGGGGGTATTTGCAAGGAATCTTCTATTAAATAATGATTTGATTTCGTATAATGAATCCGTATATCTCCCGGAAAAT
>JALNZD010000056.1 GCA_023229505.1 Bacteroidales bacterium
CAGAAGTAAATCGTTGAAGATTTTCATGGATTCATTATCTTTACTTCGAAGATACTGGGAACTTTCTTGATATATTCTAGCAAACCCCTGTATTTATTAACATTTTGAGGTTAAAGACAGACACTAATTAACAGAATTAAAGAGGACTTGTTCAATATTCTAGCAGGGTTTCTATCCCTGGTGATGGAGTCCCTCTATTGCTTATCTTTGATCCTGAAATTTATCCTGATGCAAATCCGTTCTATCCTCAGCCGTGCGCTTGCCCCAATAGTTGCTGCTTCCATCCGAAAAGATGCCGGGCATGCCATCGAATGCCAGGATCGAGTATTCAAAAAGCTCATCAAAGCCGGTCAGCATTGCATCTACGGCAAAGCACACAGGTTTAAGGAAATTAAATCCTATGAAGACTTCCGACGGCATGTCCCTTTGGTTAATTACGAGGATTTTCGTCCCCTCATAGAACGGGTTTCGAAAGGAGAAAAGAATGTTCTCTGGCCCGGTCTGCCCATCTATTTTGCAAAGACCTCAGGAACCACTTCCGGCACCAAATATATCCCCATTACACGCGACTCCATCCCAAATCACCTCAACTCTGCGCGCAATGCGCTGCTCATGTATATGGCCCGGAGCGGTAATTATGCTTTTGCCGACCACAGCATGATCTTTCTCCAGGGCAGCCCGGTGCTGGACAAAAAAGGAGTCATCCCGGCAGGCCGTCTGTCAGGCATCGTAGCCCACCATATCCCGGCTTATCTTCAGAAAAACAGGATGCCCTCCTGGAAAACAAATTGCATCGAAGATTGGGAAACAAAAGTGAATGCCATCGTGGATGAAACGCTGAAAAAAAGGATGTCGCTCATAAGTGGTATCCCTTCCTGGCTGCGGATGTATTTCGAAAAACTGGTTGCCAGGACCGGCAAGCCTGTCGGGGAAATCTTTCCCGACTTTTCCTTACTTGTTTACGGAGGTGTGAATTATGAACCCTACCGGCAGGTATTTGACAGCCTTATCGGAAGGCACATCGACACGGTAGAATTGTATCCTGCTTCAGAAGGATTTATAGCTTTCCAGGACGAGGGCACGGGAGAAGGGCTGCTGCTGAACGTGAACAGCGGCATCTTCTTTGAATTTATCCCTGCAGATAAAGTCCATGAGGAATTTCCGGAACGAATCCCCCTGGAAGGTGTTGAAACAGGAAAAGATTATGCCCTTGTCTTAAGCAGTAATGCCGGCCTTTGGGGCTATAACCTGGGTGATACGGTCAGGTTCGTTTCCCTTAAACCTTACCGCTTAATAGTGTCCGGTCGGGTATCGCAATTTATTTCAGCGTTTGGAGAACATGTTATCGCATCGGAGATTGAGGAAGCACTAGCACAGGCTTGCGCACAAAGCGGCATAAAAGTGAATGAGTTCACGGTTGCACCCATGGTGAACCCGCCAAAAGGCCTGCCGCATCACCAATGGCTGATCGAATTCGGAAAGGCACCGGTTTCGCTGACTGAATTTGCGGTCATGGTCGATCAGGAATTACGGAAAAGAAATACTTACTATGATGACCTGATCGCTGGCCATGTTCTTGAACAACTGCATGTTATCGCCCTTAAAGACGGAACCTTCCGGAAATACCTGATTTCAAAGGGTAAACTTGGCGGGCAGAACAAGATGGCCCACCTTTCTGATAACCGGGAAATTGCAGAAGGGTTACTTAATTTGGAAATTTGAAAATAAGTCAATTTGAAAATGATTGACCGGATCCGGAAGATCACGCCTGAATGGAAAGGATTGGGGAGGACCTCATTTATATTGCATTTGTCCTAAATCCGGGACTTCGGAAGGAATCCTAACCGTGATCCTCGCCCCCCCGTTTTTCCTGCTTTCTATTTCAATGGTTCCGTTATGTGCTTCAACGAATCCTTTTACGATCGATAATCCCAATCCCGTACCACCTGTCTGAGTGCCTGCAAGCCGGTAGAATTTGTTAAATACATAAGGGATGGCATCTTTCGGGAAACCCGGCCCCCTGTCCATCACCTGCATCACAAAATGAGGTTTCTCATAATACATTTTAACCCTGATGGTTGTTTTATGAGGAGCGTATTGTGTAGCGTTAAATACAAGATTATGAAGCACCTGCTCCATGAGGCCAAAGTCTAACCTGATCAGGGGAATATCATCAGGGATTACAATCTCAAGGTTGAAATGCTCAAGTTCACTTGCGAGACTTTTTGTCACCTTGTTCAATAAGTCATGAACATCAAGCCAATCCATATGGGGCGTGATCCTTCCCGATTCAAGCCGCGACATATTCAACAGGTTCTCGATGAGTCTGTTTAACCGCTCGGAGGCCATGAAAATCTCCCTGAACAGCTGGGTATAAGTTTGTTTGTCATAATCGGCCGATAAAAGCGTATCCGTTGCCCCCATGATAGTAGCTAACGGTATCCGCAGTTCATGAGAGATAGAATTAAACAAGGTTTTGTAAAGTTTATCTGATTCATCCAGTATCAGGGCTTTTAGAGCCAACTCATTCAAAAACTCCCTTTCAAGTGCATCCGATATCTGGGTCCGGAAAGTGTCCCAGAAAATTTCTTCATCCCCTTTGAAGGCTTTATTCTGTCTGACAGCAATAACACCGATGTTATGCCTTGTGCCATGCAGGGGATAAAATGTATAGGAGGTTGATGGCAGGGTATCTGTGAATTTACCGGCCTTCCTCGAATGATGAAATGTCCATGATGCAATGCTAAACTCAGCGTCGGAGAGCATCAATTCAGATTCATGCCTGATTTCTTTATCCAGTTCTTTTTGCCCGCTATTCAGGATGATGGCACTGGCGATCTTGAAAAATTTTTGAATGTCTTTTACAGAAACTTTCAGCACTTCATCTATCCCGGATGCAGATGAAAGCTCCATGGTGAGCTGGTAGAGCGCTCTGGTCCGCTCTTCCCGATCCCTTGTCATTCTCTCCTGCCGGCGTACCCGTGATGTTAAAATGCCATTCAGCATGACAATGATAAAATACATGAACAGCATTAAAACATCTTCAGGCTTTCCGATATGGAGGGTGAAAGATGGCGGAATGAAGAGATAGTCCCATAGCAAGGCACTGAGGGTGGCAGAAAGCAATATCGGTCCTATTCCCAGAAAAATGGCAAGGATCGAAACCTCGAAAAGCAATGCAAATGCCACCACCTGGTATCCGATGATATCCCTGGCAGGATAACAGGCAATAGCAGTGAGTATGGTAATGATACCGGCCAGCAGATACTGTGAAAATCCTGATGAAAAAGAAAGAATGGGGATTTTCCTCCGGTATTTGTCATCACCGGGAAGATCGGATCCCAGGACATAGATATCGATATTGCCGCTCAGCCGGATCAGCCTGTTTACAAGGTTGCCCAGCTTAAACAATGAGAACATGTTTCGATGACGCGGCTTTCCTAGGATGATGTGGGTGATGTTTTCCTTTTGTGCCGCGTTTAAAATGGCTTTCACCAGGTCATCTCCAGATATGGTCCTGAATTCGGCACCAAGTTGTTTTGCCAGGTTAATGTTTTTATTCAGTTGCTCCTCTTGCGCGACTGTCAGTTTTCGCGGGGATTCGACATAAAGGGCAAGAAGTGTTGCCCCCATGGTATACGACAGGTTCTTTGACCAGCGCAAAAGTTTTGCGGAATGAGGACTCGGGCCTATGCTAACCATCAGGTGCATCCCCGATTTCCATGGTCCGGGGATGTGTTTATGCTGCATATACTGTCGCAATTGGATGTCGACCCTGTCAGCAGCTATACGGAGCGCCATTTCACGTAAGGCAGTGATGTTCCCTTTCCTGAAGAAGTTATGGACAGCCTCCTGCGACCGTTCAGGAGTATAGACTTTTCCTTCAGCAAACCTTGCCAGTAATTCGTCAGGAGTGATGTCCACCAGCACGATCTCGTCCGCCTTTTCAAAAATCTCATCAGGAACGGTTTCCCTCACACCAATCCCGGTGATCTGTGCCACCGTGTCTGACCTGCTTTCGATATGCTGTACATTCAGGGTAGTAAATACGTCAATTCCATTATCAAGAATGTCCATCACATCCTGGTATCTCTTCAGGTGCCGGCTTCCGGGCGCATTGGTGTGAGCAAGCTCATCAATCAGCACCACCTGCGGCTTACGGACAATGACAGCATCGAGATCCGCCTCCTGGATAGATGTGCCTTTGTATTCATAGCTTTTTCGCGGGATCACCTCAAGCCCTCTCACAAGATCTTCGGTTTCTTTCCGGTGATGGGTTTCGATATAACCAATTACCACGTCCGTACCCTTTAATTTTTCGGTCTTGGCCGATTGAAGCATGGTAAAGGTTTTCCCGACGCCGGCACACATACCGAAAAAGATCTTCAGTTTACCCCTTTTGCTTTTTTCTTCTTCAAGTTTTAAGGAAGCTAAAATTTCGTCAGGGTCTGGCCGCTTTTCTTCAAATGTGTTCACTTGATCTTATCGAGTTCTAAATTTAGCAGGAAAATATTGATCCTCTCTTCTCCGAATAAAAAATATTGAGGTTTTTCTGTCATTTTTACAATCAACGTACCCAGTTTTTGCTTCTGATCGTCGTTCAATTCCCTTGCCTGTGCTATCCTTTCTGCCTGCAGAAAAGCGGCCCGTGATGATATATGTGGGTCGAGACCACTGGCGGAAGCAAACAACATTTCAACTGGAATGGAAGTGGTATCATTCAGCATGTTTCCTCTGATAAATGCTTTTTTTCTTTCTGCGACAAGAGCTTTAAGCCTTTGATCAGACCATGAGTAATTCGAGCCACCTGAAGGCAACGGTTGATAGCTCATAGCTGATGGCCTTGACCAAAAATAGGCAATACTGTCAAATTCCTGTCCGATCAATCCGGATCCTATGATAATACCGTTCTCTTTAACCAGGCTACCCTCAGCCTCTTCATGAAAAAAGATCTTGGATATTCCTGTAATGATCAAAGGGTAGATAATTCCGGTGACAACGGTAAAGATAAGGATCAGACGGATGGATGTGATGATTAGCTTTTTCAAGTTACAGTTCTTAAAGATTGATTAACAGATCAAGAAGTTTGATGCCGATGAAAGGGATAACAAGTCCGCCAAATCCATAAACAAATAAATTGCGGGCAAGGAGGGTGCTGGCGGGCAGTGGACGGTACTTGACCCCCTTGAGTGCCAGCGGGATGAGCAGAATGATGATGAGTGCATTAAAAATCACAGCACTCAGAATTGCGCTTTGAGGTGTCGTAAGATGCATGATGTTCAGTGCAGAAAGGGGGCCAGTGTTTTGAGATGTAGCATATAGGGATGCAGCAATTGCCGGGATGATGGCAAAATATTTAGCGACATCATTGGCTATACTGAAAGTAGTCAGCGCTCCTCTTGTCATCAGCAATTGCTTGCCGGTCTCAACCACCTCGATCAACTTGGTAGGATTGCTGTCGAGATCGACCATATTCCCTGCCTCGCGGGCGGCCTGCGTACCGGTATTCATAGCTATTCCCACATCAGCCTGGGCAAGGGCAGGGGCGTCATTCGTACCGTCGCCTATCATTCCGACCAACCTCCCGTTAGCTTGTTCCAGGCGGATCCGGGCCAGCTTGTCTTCAGGTTTTGCCTCAGCCAGGAATTCATCCACCCCTGCTTCGGCTGCAATGGCAGCTGCTGTCAGCGGATTATCACCTGTTATCATGACGGTGCGGATCCCCATACTGCGCAGTTGGGCAAAACGTTGCCTGATCCCTCCTTTGACGATATCTTTCAGGTGAATGACCCCTAGTACACGATTATTCTCGGCAACGACAAGCGGAGTGGCTCCTTGCTTTGCCAGGTTAGTGACAATGTCCTTTACGTTTTTCGGGAAAAAACCATCATTGTCTTCAACAAATTTCTTTATGGTATCGTATGCTCCTTTCCGGATCATTTTCATCTTCCCGTCGGGCAGCCTGATATCAATTCCGCTCAACCGTGATTGCGCTGTAAATGGAATGAAACTGGTATCAGTGGGATTTAATTCTCTTCCGCGGATATTGAATTGTTCTTTTGCCAGTACAACGATTGAACGTCCTTCAGGTGTTTCATCGGCCAGTGATGATAATTGTGCCGCATCCGCCAGTTTTTCCGTAGTCACGCCCTCTGCTGCAATAAAATCTGTCGCCATACGGTTACCAAGTGTGATAGTTCCTGTCTTATCAAGCAGCAGGACATCCACATCACCGGCAGCTTCAATGGCTTTTCCGCTGGTAGCAATGACATTTTTCTGCAGTAGCCGATCAAGACCGCTTATGCCAATAGCACTGAGAAGGCCGCCGATTGTAGTCGGTATAAGACATACAAGCAGAGCTACCAGGACAGGCAGGGTCAGGTTTTGTGATTGTGGAATCCCCGAGGCCGAGAGACTGTAACTAAAGAATGCCGGAAGGGTGACCACTGCCAGCAGGAAAATAATGCTGAGCCCTGATAGTAAAATGGTCAGCGCGATTTCATTGGGCGTTTTTTGTCGCTTAGCACCTTCCACAAGGGCGATCATCCTGTCAAGAAATGTCTTGCCTGGTTCTGAGGTGACCTTGATCATGATCCGGTCACTGATCACCTTAGTCCCTCCCGTTACAGCGCTGCGATCGCCCCCGCTTTCACGGATAACCGGGGCAGATTCGCCTGTGATAGCTGATTCATCCACGCTTGAAATTCCTTCGATCACTTCACCATCTGCCGGGATGATATCTCCGGCTTCACAAACGATAATATCGCCCCTTTTCAGGTCAGTTGCCCAGATTGATTCTTCTTTTCCCCCGTTCAGCCTGCGCGCTTTCATTTGCACCCGGCTTTTTTTAAGGTTGTCAGCCTGTGCTTTGCCCCTTCCTTCGGCGATGGCTTCCGAAAAGTTGGCGAATAATACAGTAAACCAAAGCCAGATCGAAATCTGCATGTTGAAAGCAGAATAATTCCCCACAGCCAGGTCATGTAAAAATATTGCAGTAGTCAGGAGAGCACCGATACCGACGATAAAAATCACCGGATTTTTAACAAGAACTGAAGGATTCAGCTTCTTTAATGCATCTTTTAATGCCTCAAGCACTATTTTACCTGTAAATAGCCTGATGCCTGATTTTTCCTTCAATGCCATCTTCTGTCCCTTTAAAATGATATTCCTGAAATCATAAGAAAATGTTCGACCAGCGGCCCAAGGGCTAGAGCCGGGAAAAAAGTCAGGCCTCCCACGATCAGGATGACCCCTATCAACAGAACCCCGAAAATCCAGTTATCTGTCCTGAATGTTCCGGAAGAGGGTGGCGTAATTTTCTTACCTGCCATATTTCCGGCGATTGCCATCACCGGTATGATAATCCCGAAACGGCCGATCAGCATACCGGTGGCAAGGGAAATATTATAGAATACGGTATTAGTTCCCAGTCCTGCAAATGCGCTGCCGTTATTACCACCTGCCGAACTGAAAGCGTAAAGTATCTCCGTCAATCCGTGAGGACCGCTGCAGTTCAGTCCCTTTAATCCAGCAGGGATTATGCATGCCCATGCTGAAAACAGGAGAATGACCAGGCTTGGAGCCAATACAGCAATAATCGCCATTTTTACTTCATATGCTTCCACTTTTTTCCCAAGGAATTCAGGCGTCCGGCCAACCATCAGGCCTGATATGAAAACAGTAAGGATGACGAAAATGATCATCCCGTATAAACCTGCTCCTACTCCGCCGAAGATCACTTCTCCCAGCATCATGTTGAACATGGCTATCATTCCTGATATGGGTGAAAGGCTGTCGTGCATGGCATTCACCGAACCGCTGGAAGCGCCTGTCGTCGCAACTGACCAAAGCACGCTGTTGGCCACTCCGAAACGGGTTTCTTTACCCTCCAAACTCCCGGCAATATTCAACACAGGATTATGGCTGTATTCCGAATATAGTGATGCTAAAAGAGCTGTGGAGAAAAGGATAAACATAACAATGAACAAGGTCCAACCCTTGCGGTTGGATCTGGCGAACCGGCCATAAGTAAATGTCAGCGCAGAAGGGATGAGAAGAATGGCCAGCATCTCAAGGAAATTGCTGAATGGGGTCGGATTTTCAAAGGGATGGGCGCTGTTTGCCCCGAAAAACCCTCCGCCGTTCGTTCCAAGCTGTTTGATCGCGACCTGTGAGGCTGCAGGTCCAAGCGGGATGATCTGCTCGGTGCCTTGCAAGGTGGTAGCTTTTACATAAGGTGAAAAGCTCTGCACCACCCCCTGGCCTGCTAAAATTACTGCGAGGATGATTGACAATGGCAGGAGAATGTAAACAACCGAACGGGTAAGGTCAACCCAGAAATTGCCCAGGTCCCTGGTCGTTCTTCTTGTCAATCCCCGCATCAGGGCTACAAATACTGCCATTCCCGTGGCAGCGCTGAGGAAATTCTGAACGGTAAGTCCTAATAATTGCACCAGATATCCGAGAGTGGTTTCGCCATTGTATGATTGCCAGTTTGTATTGGTCATGAAACTGACTGCTGTATTCAATGAGAGATACCAGGAGGTGCCCGGGAGATGCTGCGGATTTAGCGGAAGGTACCGCTGAAGCATCAGCAGCAGGAATAAAACAATGAATCCCAAAAAATTGAACAGTAAAAGACTTATTGTGTAAGTTTTCCAGTTCATCTCCTCGTTGCGGTCGATCCGACAGGCACGGTAAATCAGGTTTTCCAGCCACGACATTACTGGTTTCATCATGTGGCGCTCGTTCATGTAAACTCTTGCCATATAACGGCCGAGAACCGGGGTCAGAGCTATCAGCGCGAGGAGGTAGAGTGCCACTTGGATTACTTCATTCATGCTTGTTTGACTTGTAATAGTTCAGATCATGCCATTTCGACTCGTCTAAGGTCAAATGAAAGATTTTTTCCAGACAGGTAGCTATTAAATATCCTATAAAAAATACTGCGATTAACCCGAGGAAGAATTCAACAGTCAACATCATGACAT
Organism: Bacteroidales bacterium; assembly: GCA_023229505.1. NCBI lineage: Bacteria > Pseudomonadati > Bacteroidota > Bacteroidia > Bacteroidales > Bacteroidales bacterium. The sequence continues at coordinate 8,991 of JALNZD010000056.1, forward strand.
TAAAATTTATCAGGTTTTAAAAGGGAATATATAAGGTAACCGAGAATAAAGAGCGCGATGACCGCACCGATAATATAACTGACATGGTTGCTTTCCGCAATCCCGGGTGCAGGAATTGTTACCGGGGCAGTCATGAGAGGCAAAACCGATGTTAAGTTTCTTAATTTCATGCTTTATTAAATAACAACAGTACAAAATTAGGCTGCTATTTATAAGCATTAGGTTAAGAATAGGCTGGAAAGGATAAGGATTTTATAAAGAATAATGAGGGTTTCCATCCCGAGGATTGAAAACCCTTTAGTTGACGATAAATTTCCCCGTAAATAAACCGTTGCTCTTCCTGTCAAAGATCTTATAAACGTAAATCCCTGCCGGCAGGCCCTCTCTTGAAATGATGATCTGACGTGAAGAAATATTATCCATACGCTTCACCTGCTGGCCGAACAGGTTGAAAACGCCCAGTGATGCCCCTTCCAGGCCTTTTTCTCCATCTACCTTTATTATCGCAAGCGTACTGAAAGGGTTCGGGTAAATCCTGCACTTAATCGACTCATCTACCCGTTTCTCAGGCAATTTCACATAATTGCCATTTTCCGCACCCGGCGTGCCGTGAAGTTCAGCAGCAGCCCAGCTTTCCGCCAACGCGTTATCCCAGGCCGGGTTGATCAGCTCCAGCGTGGGCCCGTTCCCGTCGGGTTCGGTGGGCCAGGGTGCTACGTCGTCATACAACACCGTATCGATCAGGGTTCCTGAATCGTCATATAGCCTGATCAGTTCCCCGTTTGCGGCTAAGCCGAAATCCATATTCCCCATGTAACGGGTCACATCCGGGAATAGGCTGTCAAAGGCGGCGGTATCCCTGCATATTATAAAATATCCGTTAGGCTCTATAACTGTTCCGGCAGGAAAAACAAATGAATGCAGGTCGTCTTCGTCCCTGAATTCCCAACCGGTTATATCCAGCTCATATTCATGCGGATTGTAAAACTCGACCCAGTCACCGGGATCAAAATTATTCGCTGAATTGTAATTAATTTCGTTGATGACCAGCGAATCTTCAAAAACCCTTGGCTTGAAAAGTGCCAGGATTGAATCGCCCATGATCAGGCTGAGCCTCACATCTTTCAAAGTATCAGCAGGCGTGACCTGGTGGGTTTTCAAAACCCACCGGTCGAATTCGTAATAAGGACTGGTTTCAATCGCCAGGAGCTTGACATCTATGCCCCCGAAATATTGTCCATCCCAGGGAAACTGGCTTAATTCGAGGGAATTGACCTTTACCTTGCCAACACCCTCAGGCTCTGCATCGATGACGATATTGTAAGGCCCGGTCAGGTTGTAACATTCCCGGAGACCTGCATCCATGATGCTGTTACGGATGGTGATGAAATTCCTGATCCGCTGAACATTGGATTGCCATTTGATAACTGTACCTCCCCATCTTGCCGTGTGAGCCGGCATTTCCGGTGCAATGATCGCGGCCATGCTGTCGAGAAGGTTGATCATATAATCATTGGTAAAGACTGTATTCAGCAGGTCAATGTAGCGTGAGACATAATATTGTGAAAAATCAGGGTTTTCCCTGAGTTTGTTCAGCACGGCAATATGCCCTTCCGGATCCTGCCACGGAGCTGTCAGGCCTTCAGGGAAACAGGGTGAAACATAAGGTGTTTGGGCAGGGATCCCCGTATAATTGATATAATGCCCGAAGGTGGCATCTTCATCCCAAAGGATGTAGGCCCATTTCCGGTGGCTGCCGTCAGGATTCAGGCCCCGCCACCATCCAACATTCCAATTCATCCAGTCGGAACAAACTACATAAGAATTAATAATTACGTAATCCACCAGGCTCGTCACGTCATACTGCGCCGCAACAGCCTGGTAAGTAAAAGGATTGGCCATGTCATGCGTCATGATAAAATCATGCAGCGCGTACCAGTCGTCCAAAGCCTGCTGCCCCCCATATTCTGCCCAGGTATATCCCCAGAGCATAATAAACTGAATGTCATACTTGCCCTGATCATAATAATATTGTGTATAATCGTGGTCATGAACCTTTTCGCGGAGGGCATAGATCCCCCAATAGATCCCGTTCGCGTAAATGACAATACGTTCCGACTTGCGCCAGTCCAGGTGCTGGCCGGCTTTCTGGGATAAGGTTTCCACAAAATCGTCGCGCATATGGGCGCTGCTGTCTATTCCAGGATAATTATCATCTCCTGCAGCCCGGAGAATGACCCGCTGGAACTCGTCGCGGTCAGATAATGAAAAGAATTTTTCCTGTAAGGCATAATTGTAGCCGGCTTCGTCGCGGGTAATATAATCGATGCTCCGCTGCGGATGGACCCACGAATCCTGGCCGTGTTCGTTAAATTCGCCGTATGCTTTGGTAGTCCTGACCTTGAATTTGTTAAAGAACTCGATTGATCCTTTCGGCCGGAGTGATTGGTTCCCTTCCAGCAATTCTGTCAATTGATCACCGGCAATAGACACCACAGGCAGGCCATGATTGTTATTTATAAAATAGGTATTGAATTCGATCAGGCTTGGTAGGATTGTCGGATCGTCACTGAAAACACGAGCTTTTAATATCTTTGTAATGAAAATATTGATAGGAGCTGTATATTGGCTTGAAGCTGCAACAGGATCAGTCCCGTTAGTCGTGTATCTGATTTTCGAGTTGGGTTCATTTGTTGTGATGGTAATGCTTAATGAACTCGTGTAAAAACCTCCTGTATCGCTGACCATTGGCTTTTCTGCATAACGTACATACGCCGTCGATAAGGCGTTGGAATAACCCGGGGTTGGATTGATGAATATACCCCATTGGTCTCCGCCGCTTATGGTGCGGCCCCTGGAATGATCCGACTGCGTATTTTCAAGCGGTACCTGCTCCAGGATGATGCCAGTCGGATCTGTGAAAACGATCCAGTCGGGGTTGGCCTTGGTTTGTGTCAGCCTGAAATTTGTATGATAATTTCCACTACCGGCTTCATCCCTGCCGGATGCCCAAATCTTCAGGTGCCCGTGTGAAGAGATCGTAACCCCTGCAGGAATCGGCCACCTCAAGGGATTGTCAGGCTGATCACTCAGAAAGTATCCACCGATGTTGATACTTGTAGTTCCTGTGTTGTACAATTCTATCCAGTCTTCATATTCCTGGTAATTGTCCATCACAGTGTTCAGGTTGGAGACCGAATATTCGTTAATGACAACCTGTGACCTTGACGGAAGGACCTGGACGAATAATGTGGTGCCCAGAAGGATGAATATCTTTTGTAAGGGATTCATAAAATTGAAAATTAAGATACTTGATGAGAATAAATTGATTGTATGGCTAAATTACTTAAAAATCATCTCTTGTTATATAGATCATCCATATAATAAATCTGGTGGTTATTTTCCCACTTATACTCCGGCGAAATCCATCTGAATACCTCAATTTCTGATCAGTATGCAATAATCATCTTACTTTTACTTTTGAAAGATTATGATGATGAAAAGTAAATCATGGCAAATACTTATCCATGTGGCCGGCTGCATTGTTTTTTTGTCGCTGCCGATCATATTATGGCCCGGACAAGGGGGCCTGGGAGATTTTTTCAGTGAATCCAGGTCGGCCAGGGAATTTACGAATGACATCCTTATTTTGCTGTTTTTTTATCTTAACTTCTATTTGTTGATCCCCAGGTTATATTTCCCGAAGAAGTACATTTATTTTATCCTGGCGATCACATTGTGTTTTTTCATCGTGGCATTTCTTCCCGGCATACTATTTCCTTTCCGGGAAACAGTCCGCCAGCATCACCCCGGTCAGGAGAGCAGCAGGTTTTTGTTCACTATCGGCCATAATCTGATTTATTTCCTGGCTGTGGTCTTTTTTTCATTGATGGTGAAGATGAACTCCCGGTGGAAACAAGCCGAAAAGGAAAGGCTCAAAGCAGAGTTGTCGTATTTTAAAGCTCAGATCAATCCGCATTTTCTCTTTAACACATTGAATACGATCTATTCTCTTGCTATTCAGAAAGCCGATAACACGCCGGAAGCTGTTGTCAAGCTGTCAGGGATGATGCGGTACGTCATCTCTGATGCAAGCAATGATTATGTTCCGCTGGAGAAAGAGATCAATTATATCAGTGATTACATCGCATTGCAGAAAATCCGGTTTGGCGAAACGGTTAAGATCGATTTTTACCCGTGTGATCTTACTTCCGGACCACTGATTGCCCCATTGATCCTCATCCCTTTTATCGAAAATGCATTTAAATTTGGAGTAAATCCGGAAAAAGACTCATTCATCGGCATCAACATCAATCTGTCAGGGCAGGAACTGCATATGAAAGTCTTTAATAATAAAGTAAACGAAATTCTCAGGACTGAATCCACCGGTGGTTTGGGTATCAGTAATGCCAGGCATAGGTTGGACCTCCTCTATCCTGAAAAGTACAGGCTATTAATTGATGACAAGGAAAATGAATACACGGTTGATTTATATATTATCCTGCCATGATTATTGCCATTGCAGTTGATGATGAACCTCCCGCCCTGAAAGTGGTGGAAAATTTTTGTAAGAAGGTCGGTTTTATCGACCTGGTCAAAACTTTCACCAAACCTCATGAGGCAGTGAAATATCTTAATAAATTCCCTGTTGACCTGCTGTTCCTCGATATCAGGATGCCGTCGGTTTCAGGTATCCATATTTGCAGGCTGATACCGCAGGACACGATGGTCATTTTCACGACGGCCTACAGTGAATATGCCGTGGAAGGTTTTAACCTGAATGCAGTCGATTATTTGCTGAAACCATTTACTTATGAACGGTTTTTGCAGGCTGTGAATAAAGCTCATGATTTCTATAAGTTCTATTACCAGCAGGAGTCGGCTTTGCAGCAATACATGTTTATCCGTGCTGATTACAGCCTGGTCAAGATAATGCTCGAAGATATTCTGTATGTTGAAGGGCTCGATGATTACCTTAAAATTTATCTGGTTGACCGGAAACCCATAGTAGCAAGGATGACGATGAAAGCTATACTGGAAAAGTTATCTGCTAAGGATTTTGTAAGGGTGCACCGTTCGTTTATCATACCGCTTAAGCGAATAGAACGGCTGAGGAATAAGAGCCTGCTGGTAGCAGGCCGGGAGATACCCGTTGGAAGCAGTTATGAAGAGGATTTCATCAGGATATTCAGGCGATGAAAAAGGAATATGCATATCTACTGTGACGTGGGATTTCAATCCTCTAAAATGATCACGATTCGCGGCGGATGACCATGGCGGTGGTTACACCGCCTCCGCCGCAGATGGCAGCAATGCAATGGGTTTTTCCGAGGCGTTTGAGGGCATAGTAGCCTGTAACAAGGATCCTGGCTCCGCTGATGCCAGTCGGATGACCGAGTGCAATGGCCCCACCGTGAACATTCAATTTCGAGGGATCCCACTTAAGTACGTTCTGGTTGGCCAGGACCTGGATGGCGAAGGCTTCGTTCACTTCAATAATATCCATGTCGGCCAGGGTCATCCCGGCTTTTTTCAGGGCAGCGGGGATGGAATAGGCAGGGCCTTCGCCCATGGTGGAGGGCTCAACGGCCTCCTGGGCATAAGAAACGATGGAAAAAAGTGGTTTAACGCCGAGTTCTGCTGCTTTCTTACGATGTGTGACTGCCAGGGTAACAGCGCCATCGCTCAACCCGCAGGCATTTCCCGCGGTGACAGTGCCGTCTTTACGGAAAGCCGGTTTTATACTTGCCATTTTCTCCTGGTTCACATCATAACGTATTGTCTCATCTTTGTCGAAAATGAACGACGGTGTTTTACCTGCGGCAGGAATTTCGATGGGCACGATTTCCTCGTCAAACCATCCGTTTTTCTGAGCTGCTGCAGCCTTCAGGTGGCTTTCCACGGCAAAGGCATCTTGTGCTTCCCTGGGGATCTTGTATTTATCATAAAGATTTTCAGCAGTTTCGCCCATTCCCTGGCCGATCAGCGGATCGATACTGTCGCTCCAGCCATCTTCGAGGGTCTTGTTTCCCATCTTAAATCCGTCCCAGCGAGCGCCTTTCAGCAGGTAAGGTATGGAGCTCATGCTGTCGAATCCGCCGGCAATGACCATTTCCACATCTCCCGACATGATTCCCTGGGCAGCCAGGGCAACAGAACGCATTCCTGAAGGGCAGGCCATATTAAGCGTGATAGCCGGGACTGAGGGGGAAACGCCACCTCTCACTGCAGCACTCCTGGCAGGGTTAGGGCCATTACCCGCCTGGCGGCAGCTTCCCAGGATCACGTCATCGATCTGATTCCCCTGGAAGTTAGCCCTTCGCATGGCATCTCTGACGGCGACGGCACCAAGGTCCCAGGATGGAATATTTTTCAGTGTACCGCCAAACTTGCCCATGGCAGTGCGGCAGGCAGAGATAACTACGATATCTTTCAGTTCCATATTTTTAATTTAATTCCAAATTTCAAATTTCAAATTTCAAATTTCAAATGTATTGTCCGCCATCCACTTTGATCACTTCACCGGTGATATGACGGGCCAAGTCTGTGCATAAAAAAGCCACCAGGTTTGCAACATCTTCAGGCTGACCGATCCGTTTCAGAACGATATCTTCCAGGGCCGCCGAACGTACGCTTTCATCAGCGTTTTTCATCATGTCGGTTTCGATAAGGCCCGGGGCGACCGCATTCACGTTGATACCGTATTTCCCCAGTTCCCTGGCAACTGTTTTGGTTAAGCCGATAACCCCGGCTTTTGAAGCGGAATAGTTTGACTGGCCGAATTTCCCACGAAGGCCGTTGATGGAAGTGATGTTGACGATCTTTCCCGATTGCTGGTCGCGGAAGAGTGGCGCTACGGCCCGGATGTAATTGAAATATCCCTTCAGGTTGATATCCAGGACCATGTCCCACTGCTCTTCAGTCATTTTCCAGATCACCCCGTCCCAGTTAACTCCTGCATTATTGACCAGGATGTCAACCTTCCCGAAGACATCTGTCACGGCTTTTACCATTTTTGCGGCATCTTCGAAATTCGAGATATCAGCCTGGACCAAAAGCCCTTTTCTTCCCATCTGAACGATCCTGTTCAGGATGGCTTCCGCTTCTTCCCGGTGTTTTCTGTAATTCAGGGCGACATTGGCTCCGCATTCTGCCAGTTTAACTGCGATAGAAGCTCCGATGCCGACACTGCCCCCGGTAACGATGGCAGATTTTCCTTCTAAATTCATTGCCGTATCCATATTTTTTAAAAGTTTATCATTTTACGTTTTTTCAGGATCTCTTTTTTTTGCCTGGATGACCTCCAGGACCCGCTGGGGAGTGATGGGAAGTTCAAATACGCGTGCCCCGATGGCATCTGCCACAGCGTTGGCGATGGCACCGAGTATGGGAAGGGTGGCACCTTCGCCTACTTCCTTTGCGCCATAAGGGCCTTCGGGTTCATAACTGTCGACGATGGTGGAGTGAATCTCTGGCATATCAGCCGAAGTGGCAATAATGTAATTGTGAAGATCGGGATTGATCATCTTTCCCCGTTTATCAAATACCTCATTCTCGAAGAGCACCTCGCTCATACCCATCAGCACAGCACCTTCTGCCTGGCCTTCCACGAGCATCGGATTCACTGCAGTACCGCAATCATGGGCATCCCAGAAATTGAGCACCTTGACCTTTCCTGTTTCCATATCCACATCCACCTCGCACACTGTCGCTGAAAAAGAATAAGCCGGTGATGTTCCGACCGCGGCGCCCTTGTATTTACCGCCCAGGCCTTCCGGCGGTGAGTAATGCCCTTTACCGAGCAGCGGCCCTTTTTTAGAAAAATGTGCAAATCCGGCCTGTTCCCAGGGAATGAAGGTAGATGGGTCCTCTTTGAGATAGATCCTGTTATCCCTGGCCTCCAGCTTGTCTGCCTCCACATTCATGATCTCTGCTGCCTGCGCAATGACCTGTTTCTTAACCTCTTCTCCTGCCATTTTAGATGCATTGCCCCCCATAAGCGTAACCCGGCTTGAATAGGCGCCGAAACCTATGGGTGTGAGATCGCTGTCGGCCGAAACCACGCTGATCCGGTCGTACGAGATCCCCATAGCTTCGCAGGCGGCCATGGCCAGCACGGTATCCGATCCCTGGCCGATGTCGGCATCCCCGATGAAGAGTACTGCCCTTGAACCATCTTCCATAACCTTAATGATAGCACTGGAATGAGGGAATTTGGAGCGGTAAATGGGATAACCGGCGCCGGAAACAAACCCGCCGCAGCCGATCCCGATACCACGGCCCGGGGGAAGTTTCCCTTTTTTCTGGTCCCAGCCTGACTTTTTCCTCACCTCATTAATACAGGCTGTAAATTCGCAGGAGTGAATATCAAGGTCGTTGCAGGTATGGTATTCGGGCGTCATCGCATTCTTCAGCCTGATATCCACAGAATCCATCCCGATATCATCGGCGATCATGGTCAGCAGCGATTCGAAGGCAAATCGCGGATGCGGGCATCCATGCCCACGGAAAGCGCCGCATGGCGGCAGGTTGGTGTTGACCCGGAAACCATCGTACTTGTAATTCGGGAATTTGTACAACGTGGTCAGCATCGAACCGGCATAATAGGTTGATACGATGCCGAAACTGGAATAGGCGCCCCCTTCGAGCACGGCTTTCTGTTTTACGGCGGTGATGGTACCGTCTTTCTTCACCCCGATCTTCAGGTCGATATATTGTTTGTGGCGGCCCCGGCCGAACAGGTACATCTCTTCGCGGTTGAAGCGCATTTTAACAGGACACCCGGCGTGCCGGGAGAGGAAGATCGACGCTACCTCGATGGTGGTTGTTGCCGCTTTGGCGCCAAACCCCCCGCCGCAATTTGTCATGATCACCCTGATATCACCCAGCGGAATACCCAGGATATGCGACAACTGGTGGTGCACATAATGGACCACCTGCGTGGAGGTATGGAGCGTCACCCTGCCATGACGGTCCCATTCGGCTATGGAACAGTGGGGTTCCATCGGGTTCTGGTAGGTCCGGTTGCCAATGAATCGCTCCTCGCGGATGTAGTCTGCCTCTGCAAACCCTTTTTCAATATCCCCGAAATGGTGATCGACATGGGTATTGATGTTGTTCTCATATTTATCGTCGAAAAGACGCGGAGCGCCTTCTTTCATGGCCTCCATAGGATCAAATACAGCCGGGAGTTCTTCGTACTCCACTTTTATAAGGTCGAGGGCCCGGTAACAGGTCTCTTCGTCAATGGCTGCAACGGCTGCCACCACATCGCCCACGAACCGCACTTTATCCTTAGCCAGGATCGTTTCATCATAGCGCGGGGGAGAGGTGCCCCATCTTACATCGGGCACATCGGCGCCGGTAAGCACGACCTTAACCCCGGGGAGTTCTTTTGCCTTGCTGGTATCGATCGAAAGGATCTTTGCATGAGGTACGGTGCTGAGCAGCAGCTTCCCGTAGATCATGTTCGGAAGGGAGATATCGTCGGTATAAATTGCCCTGCCCGTGGCTTTGTCTGGTGCATCGATCTTGGGAAGGCGTTTCCCTACCACCGAAAGGTCGATGGCAGATTTCTGCGGCATAAACACCAGTTCCGGGGGTTGTTTCCCATTGAGGTAATCCCTGGCTGTTTCAACAGCCTCGATAATTTTCGTATATCCGGTGCAACGGCATAAATTGCCGCATAATTCTTCCTGGATCTCCTTTTTGGTTGGATTTGGATTTTTATCCAGGATGCTTTTCGTCCGCATGATCATTCCCGGGGTGCAATAACCGCATTGTATGGCACCTTTTTCAATAAATGCGCGCTGTATCGGGTGCAGTTCCCCGTCAGTCGCCAAACCCTCGATCGTCTCCACTTTTTTCCCGGCCGAATCCACAGCCAGCACAAGGCAGGCATTCACTGCTTTCCCGTCTAAAATGACAGTACATGCACCGCAATCACCAAGTTCACATCCTTTCTTTGTCCCTGTGAGCTTCAGCTCATCCCGCAGCAAATCCAGCAGCGTTGCAGTTGCTCTCACCGCCACCTCGTATTCGTCACCATTGACATTAATATTAATAAGTTTTTTCATACCCGTTCTTCACTATTTATGCCCCCATCCCTACCCCTTCCCCCACCCGGGGGAAGGAATATTCTCCCCTCCCCAATTGGGGAGGGGCTGGGGGTGGGGCTTTTCACTTTTTCAATTGCTCTCCGTATCGCCCTCTTCACCAGTACTTTCAGCACGTCCCTCCGGAACTGCGCTCCGCCCCGGATGTCGTCGATCGGGATGGAGTCCCTGACCGCTGCAACACCTGCCTCTTCCAGTATGGGTGAATTTTCAGCGAAATCCGGGACCTTTTTTCCAATTAGAATTTCTGTTGCCTGATCGGTGATTTTAGGTGTCGGGGCCACGGCGCCAATGACGATACAGGCATCAACTATGATATCATCCATTATTCTCACCTTTACAGCCACTGAAACCACGGAGATGGAGCCTGCTTCGCGCAGGCCGAACTTCTCGTAACAGGCGCCTGTTCCGGGTCCGGGTTTCGGAACAATGATCCTGGTCACAAGTTCGTCCTTTTTAAGTATTGTTTTTTTGTTGAAAGTGAAAAAGTCCTTGAGGGGCACTATCCTTACGCTTTCTGAACCGGCAATCTCCACCGCCGAATTCATTGACAGCAGGACCGGGGCGGTGTCGCAGCAGGAGGCAGCAGTACAGATATTGCCCCCGATCGTACCTGTATTTCTGACCTGGTCGGTCCCGATTTTGGAAGTCGCTTCAACCAGTGCCGGGGCAATTTTACCAACCAACCGGGAAGCAATGACTTCACTGTGTGTCGAGCAAGCCCCTATGAAGAGGTTACTCTCATCTTCGGTAATTAGCTTCATCTCTGTGATCTTAGCCAGCGAGACGATATTCTCGTGACTGCGGAGACCTTTTTTCATTTCAACCAGCAGGTCGGTTCCGCCTGCCATTGCAACGGCATTGGATTTCTGCCCGAGCAGGCCGATTGCATCCTTAACGGATACCGGCTGGTGAAAACTAAAGTCCGGTAAATACATACACCTGGATTTTTATTTATTTTTTTCCTGGATCAATTTTGCCACGATGCTGATCGCGATCTCATCCGCGGTGACGGCATTGATGTCAAGGCCGATGGGCATGTCCACCATGCTTAGTTCTTCTTCAGTTGCAATGCCCTCCGAAATAAGGTTTTCCTTCATTGTAGCCACCTTTTTCTTACTGCCGATCATCCCCAGGTAACAATGTGGTTTATGGATGCAAAAGGCAAGCACCTCATTGTCGGTGGGATGATCCAGGGTGGCGATAACAATAAATGTGTTGTTGTCGTAAGGCAATGAAGGCATCACTTTCGGAAAATCACCGGCCACCTTCCGGTAACCGGTAAAGGTCCAATCGCTGAAGATCTCTTCCCGGCTGTCGATGACGGTGATCTCGAAATCAAGATCCAGTGCATGTTTTGCGACTGCTTTCCCGACATGGCCCCCGCCAAACATAAAGAGTTTTTTTGCTGGCATAAGTGGTTCAATATAAATTTCCATAGATCCTCCGCAGCACATCTCATGCTGAACTTTCAGATTGTGCACGAAAAGCTGCGGTCTTTTATTCTTAATGACATGGACGGCATCCTGAACCGTCTCATATTCCAGTGGACCCCCGCCAATAGTTCCAAAGATACTGCCGTTTTCCCAGACAATCATCTTCGCGCCTGTTTTAAGCGGGGTTGAACCTTTGGTGGAGACCACGGTGCATATGGCGGCAACCTGGCCGGTTTTGAGGATTTCGAGTATTTTATTGCAGATTAATTCCATAAATTTATTTTCTTGCTTTTCCTCCTGTTTATTTTTTCGTTAATGGGCAGGAAGCCTCAGTTATGCTGAATAAAACCCTAACAACCAGAGCGCAATAATAACGAATCCAAGCAGGCCACTGATGAAATGCGGATTAAGTCTTGCAAAATAGCCGTATTTAAAGTGCCTGATCAAGTATAGAACAAAAACACTGATAGCGCTTGATGCAGCAGCGGTCAATGAACCCCTGGCAAAGATATAATTAACCAGCCTGGCTGAATCCCAGCTTTTGAGGACGTAAGTCTGTAAAACTGCATAAAGGCTGAATATTACTATAGAAGTAATAACGCAGGTCAAGATGTATCTTGAATATTTGAATGACTTATCTGCAATAAAGATCGATCCAAATATTTCAAATCCAATTCCAAGTAAAAGCATTGCTGTTGGCCCGCATAATAATGCATTTGTAGTGCATGAATTAATCCCGGCACTGTTTATTTTGAAAAGAATTGCTATCATTATAATTATCAATGATGATCCTCTTTTCGGAAAATAGTAACGTGCAACGGATAAAAGGATCAGAGTAACTGAGCTAACGACAGCCGAACGGTACGGCATTTTAATACCGCCAATTAGTGTTTCATTTAATCCAATCAATGAACCAAATAGTATGATCCAGAGATAATTTTTTTTGAGAAACTTAATCATAAAACTTACAATTGAATTGTTAAAAATCTTTGATACTCTTCAGGACTATTTATATTGATCAGAACCCTGTCATCAGCCATTTCGACGTTCCGACATTCAAACGTGCCAAGCACCTCCTTAAAATTAGCTGAATTTACATTCCATTTGCATATCCGGTTCATATTTTCCCGGTTCAGCAAAACAGGATGCCCGCCTTTACCTTTAAAAACAGGTGAAACATATTTTTCATCGCTCCGATGCTCATAAATGAGATCAAGTATTTGTGAATCAATAAAGGGATTGTCGACATTCTGAATGAAGCAAAATGAAGATGAACGGATGGCTGCCAGGCCAAGTTTCACCGAATAAAACCTTTCAAACTCCATGTGATCGTTTACGACCATGGTTACCATTAAAGGAACCTTTCCCGCCAGCTTCATCCGCTGCATTGCGTCAGGGTTTGTCACCACGACGATTTCGCTGCATCCCCAGCCGGAATAAGTTGACAGTATCTTTTCGATAAACCGGACATTTTCATCGTAATGAAGGAAAGCTTTCATCTCCTTCATCCGTTCCGACCTGCCGGCTGCCAGTATCACTACTCCTGCTTTACTAGTTTCCATGGAAAATAGAATATGCGGCCAGGTTCATGCAAATGCACTTTCCCCTGTAATGTCCTGGCCGGTGATGAGTAGGTGGATATCATGTGTGCCTTCATAAGTAATCACCGACTCAAGGTTCATCATATGGCGCATGATCGGGAAGTCGCCGGAAATGCCCATGGCGCCGAGGATTTGCCGGGATTCCCTGGCAACATCAAGCGCCATCTTTACATTGTTCCTTTTGGCCATGGAGATCTGGGCCGCCGTGGCCCGGCTCTCATTATGGAGGATTCCCAGGCGCCAGGCCAGCAACTGTGCCTTGGTGATCTCGGTAAGCATCTCTGCCAGCTTTTTTTGCGTAAGCTGGAAAGCAGCAATGGGCTTGTTGAACTGGATACGTTCTTTGGAATATTGTAAAGCAGTATCGTAACAATCCATCGCTGCCCCGATCACACCCCAGGCGATTCCATACCTGGCGGAACTCAGGCAACTGAGCGGTCCTTTCAGCCCTTTGATGCCCGGAAGGAGATTTTCTTTGGGCACTTTTACATTATCGAAAACCAACTCGCCGGTGGAGGAAGAACGCAACGACCATTTTCTGAGCGTTTCGGGTGTGGTGAAACCTTCCGCGCCCCGTTCAACGATCAGTCCCATAATGGTACCACTTTCATCCTTAGCCCAGACTACGCTGATGTCGGAGACAGATGCATTGGTTATCCACATTTTGGAGCCGTTCAACAAGAAATGATCGCCCTCGTCGGTGAACCGGCTGAGCATGCTTCCGGGATCGGACCCATAATTTGGCTCAGTCAGGCCGAAAGCGCCGATCAGTTCGCCGGTAGCCAGCTTCGGCAGGTATTTCCTTCTTTGCTCTTCGGTCCCGTATTTAAAAATAGGGTACATCACCAGTGATGATTGTACCGAAGCCATCGAACGGATACTTGAATCGCCTCTTTCAAGCTCCTGCATGATCAGGCCATAGGAAACCTGGTCCATGCCCGATCCGCCATATTCAACCGGTATGTAAGGACCAAAGGCACCGATCTCCCCCATTTCTTTCACGAGATGGCGCGGGAATTCATGTTTCTGGTTGGCCTCGTCGATGATGGGCATTACGGCCCCGTTCACCCAATCACGTATCGCTCCCCGGATCAACTTGTGTTCGTCGGTTAAAAGATCATCTAACAGGAAGTAATCGGGTGATTTGTATCTTATTGCTGACATGGTTTTAAAGTTTAAAAAAAAGTTGGGAAATTGTACTCATTTGCAAGTTTTGATTTGGGTGCTGGCTTGTGTGTCTGCCTGTCCTCTGGTTTGTATTTGTTCCAATGTCCATTACTGTGATGCTGTCAATTTTCATATTGCTCTGTCAACTTTTTACCATTGGTTTTAACGTTCTGCGCAACTGCCGGGCGGTGTTTTTGGCCACCCAGGCGGGCTTATAAATTTACAACTTTTAACTTTAACCTTATTCATTTTCACTTATTTGCCCGCCTGGGCGGACAAGATTTTTTAACACCGGCTGGCAGTTGCGCTTTGTGTGTGCCCTGCATGAGCATGCAGCGCACACTTGTTGGAAGCTGTTGAAAAAGTTTAAAAGTACAAATAAAATTTCAAGAGCAAACGACAAGTGTGTGTAAATTTTCCAGAGGGTGCAAGTCCC
>JALNZD010000057.1 GCA_023229505.1 Bacteroidales bacterium
GGTAATTTCGGTCAATTGATCTCGTTCTTCCTGTGTAAGAGTAACTTTGTAAGTGTTCATAGCCTTTTTTTGGCTAAGATACAATTTTTTTTGATTACGTCATATTAATTGTGACGTGACACTAGTTGATAATGATTTTGGTTATGGTCTTATGTTTATCACAAATTATCTCAATAAAATAAAATCCGGCAGGCAGGTCACTAACATTTATTTTTAAAAGATCAATAGTAGAAACATTCTCGGAAATTAATAATTTACCAATTGAGTTGTAAATGTTAATTATTTCAATATTATTTATTTGATTATTGTTTAAGGCTCTAATATTGAGTAGATTGTTAACAGGGTTTGGATATACAATCCATGGATTTTCAGATGAAATTAAATTTTCTTCAGAAATTGAAACAGTGGGGTTAATACTTTTTGCAAGGCAAATCAAATTTGTTACATATAAATAGCCTAAAGTATCCAGAAACATATCTCTCATAATTCCATCAGGTAATCCTTCATTAACTAGTTCAAAACTTTCACCATTGTCTAATGACCGTAATACTCCATTCGGCCAGGAACTGCTGAAATAAATCTCATTTTCGCTATTGATAATGATATCAGAAACTTGAGGATTCGCCAGTAAGGTTTCCCATTCTTCTACTCCGTTTCTTAAAACATACAATCCGGATGAAGTAGTATCTGTTAACCCCCCCCAAGAGCCCGCAAAAAGATCGTCAGAATTGTTCAAAGCCAGGGCTGAAACCTGGTAATTAAACAAACCAATAAACTCCCAATTATCACCTCCTTCTTCTGATTTATATACACCTCCCCTATTCTCAAAATAGGCTTTAAGACTTATATAAATGTCACCGGTGTTTGAATTAACTATATCGGAAATGTATTCACTGGTATTATCAGTAAAGAAAACTATACTCCATGTTTGTCCATTATCTGTTGAGCGTATTACAGATGCATCATCCATCCATAGACTGGCAAATATTGTGTCACCCAGACAAAGAATAGCCACAATATTTCCATACGCACCTATATCGGGAAGAACGCTTGACCAGGTTTCACCATCATCTGAAGAACAGAACAAGCCTCCGATTTGGGGCGCTTGACTCGTGCCGGCGTAGATATCATTGTTATTGTTGATAGCAATAGAGTATACAATTCGATTTTCAAGCCCAAGAAGATTCCAACTATTTCCTTCGTCATCGGATCGGTAAACACCTGCTCCTGATCCAATATAAATAACCTGCTGATCATTTACCGCAATACTCAAGATATCAGCGCTATCAGGAAAGTACAGTTGTTCCCAGAAATCCTGTGATTTAAGGGTTAAAATTGGATTAAAGAAAATAAATATGAAAAGTATAAATGATTTAAGATATTTCATTGCTCAAAATATAAATTAACTGATCCCATCATCAATAAAATTAGTCAATTATTAAATAATTTCTTGACGTCTTTAAAATTAATAAATATATTAATATCATCAAAATATATTTTGATGCTCGTTTAGCTACTCACTAGTACTTTAATAATTAGGGTTATTGTTGAAAATGAATAAAATGGGATGTATCAAAGGTTCATTTGGAGAAAATCAAATCAGCTCCTGAACTCCACCCTCACCGGGTCGTTGATATCGAGCCCCAGCAAACTGCCGGCATTACCCTGGTTGATCGCAATTTCAAGATGGCCGGTTGAGCCGAACAATGCCACAATTTCACCGATTGGGACCTCCTGGTAAGACTGGCTGATCGCATTGATGGTTTCACCCCGGAACTCTATGACAAACTTTCGACCTCTGCTGATTTTATCGAAAAGTTCACGGGTTATATTGGTCACAACGTTCTCATATTGGTTGATATAGATGACCACGCCCCTGATGATGTCACCGGAAACCACCGGGAGAAAATGCAGCTGCTCCTTCCATTGCGACACGGGCTCGCCAAGCTGTTCAATAGGGCGCCCGGAAGCAAGATGGACGGCCGATGCCACGAACCGGTCACGCGCCGGGACATCCTTTATACCTTTTTCATCTGAAGAAGAGATACTTATAATCTTTTCAGGAGCATGATCAAAAATGAGGGAAAAAATCCCATTGTCCGCACCGATGAAAAACTGCCCATCGTATTTTACGGCCAGGTGCGGAACTTTTTCAGTCTTTTCAGTCAGGATTGAAAGGATATGGACCGTTCCCTGCGGATAATGGGGATAACTGTTGCGGATGATGAATGAAGCCTGTTTGAGGTTGAACGGACTGATGCCGTGAGAAATATCTATTATTGAGGCAGATGGTAACAGGCTGAGTATCTTTCCTTTCACGGCTCCCAGGAAATAGTCCCGCTGGCCCCAGTCGCTTGTCAGTGTAATAATCGGCATAGAAAACGTCAGAATGTTAATAATCTCAAATCTTCACAGAAACCCTTTTAGTCATTTCCCGGTCAAAATTAAGAATTCTTCATAGATGGAGCGCGATTTTTAATACTTTTGAACTTCTTCGTAATTTCGCTTTTTAAGGCATCATGAACGAAAGGATCATTTCGATCGAAACATACAATCCGCTGGAGATTTACGGCGTGAATGACACGCATCTCGAGCTCATCAAAAGACAGTTTCCTAAGCTGAAAATCGTTGCGAGGGGCGATGTGGTAAAAGTTTTCGGTGAGGAAGAAGAACTGGCCCTCTTCGAAAGGAAGTTCTCCCTTTTGCTTCTCAGTTATGAAAAATTCGGCAGGATTACGGAAAGTGACATCCTGCAGATCATGCAGGGTGGAGAGGAGGAAACAAATGGCCTTATCCAGGCCCAGCAACCCGATGATGTGCTGGTGCATGGACGCGATGGCCGGATCGTGAAAGCCCTGACCGTCAACCAGCAAAAGCTGGTGGAGAGTTGCAGCCATAATGACCTCGTCTTCGCGATCGGTCCGGCAGGAACAGGGAAGACTTACACAGCCGTGGCATTAGCTGTCAGGGCGTTAAAAAATAAGGAAGTGCGCCGGATCATCCTGACGCGCCCTGCCGTCGAAGCCGGTGAAAACCTGGGTTTCCTCCCCGGCGACCTCAAAGATAAGCTGGACCCCTATCTTCAACCGCTTTATGATGCCCTGCGCGACATGCTCCCTACTCAGAAACTGCTAACATACATCGAAGACGGAACCATCGAAGTGGCACCCCTTGCTTTCATGCGCGGCCGGACTTTGGACCATTCCTTCGCCATCCTCGATGAAGCACAGAATACGACGTCCAGCCAGCTGAAAATGTTCCTGACCCGGATGGGGAAATCTTCTAAATTTATTGTCACCGGCGATATCACCCAGATCGACCTGCCTAAAAACCAGGAATCAGGGCTGGTCCATGCGACGAAAATCCTGAAAGATATTCCGGGAATGGATTTTATTTACCTCGATCATCGCGACATCATCCGTCACCGGCTGGTGATCAAAATTATCGAGGCTTACGGTAAAGAAAGAAATAATCACTAAATCCACAATGTATGCAAAATGTCATCGTCAGAACCGACTACCAGTTCCCTGGCCAGAAAGGTGTTTACCATGGAAAAGTCCGGGATGTATATAATATCAACAACGAATTAATGGTGATGGTGGTCACCGACCGGATATCGGCTTTCGATGTGGTCCTTCCCAGCGGGATCCCTTACAAAGGCCAGGTGCTTAACCAGATCGCGGCGAAGTTTCTCGAAGCGACGCGTGACATCGTCCCCAACTGGATGATGGCCGTGCCTGATCCGATGGTAATGGTCGGGAAGTTCTGCGAACCATTCCCGGTGGAAATGATCATCCGTGGCTATCTCACCGGCAACTCCTGGCGCACCTATAAAAGCGGTGCCCGGTCGATCTGCGGTGTTCCAATCCCTGACGGGATGCGCGAACACGAACGTTTTCCTCAGCCTATTATCACGCCAACAACAAAAGCTAAAGAAGGTCACGACGAAGACATTTCCCGGGAAGAGATCATCCGCCAGGGACTTATTTCAGAAGAAGATTACAACCTGCTCGAAAAATATACTATCGAAATTTTCAACAGGGGTTCGGAAATTGCAGCCAAAATGGGCTTGATTTTAGTCGATACCAAGTATGAATTCGGCAAAGCCGACGGGCAGATCTACCTTATCGATGAGATCCATACACCTGATTCTTCAAGGTATTTTTATGCTGACGGTTATGAGGAACGCTTTGCAAAAGGCGAGCAGCAAAAACAGCTTTCCAAGGAATTTGTAAGGGAATGGCTGATGGAAAATGGTTTTCAGGGCAAAACCGGGCAAAAGGTCCCTTTCATGTCTGATGAATTCGTCGAATCCGTTTCAGAGCGTTATATCGAGCTTTTCGAAGGAATTACAGGAGAAAAATTCGTCCGCGAAGATGCCATCAATGTCCTGGGAAGAGTCGAGCGGAATATTGAAAGATTTTTAAAAGGGAAATAATAATTCGGTAACCCGAATTTCAATTTTCAAATTTCGAATCTCGGGTATCTTGTTTCCTTTTTCGCATATTAATCCCTTACTCCACCATACCCAGTAACTCCGTCATCTCGTCCCGTTTTACAGGATTTCCTGCCTGATCATAAATGAAGATGAGCTCGTTCATCATCCGGCGGATGATTGTTTTATTATCACAAGGAATAAAATAAGAATCTTTACGTTCCAGCTTCAACTGCTTTATAAACAGTTCGATCTCATTTTTTGTGAAAACGGCTCCTTTGTTAAAAGGATTGATATAGAATAAAACATCGCCTTCCGGGATATCCCTTGGTGTCAGCATAATTTCATCGGTATATGCCAGCACAAAGTGCCGTGGAAGATCAACGCCATATATGGGAACACGAAGGCTTTGGGAAATGGAAATGTAGATAATCCCCAGGATGAGGGGACTGCCTTTTTTCGAATCGAGAAGGTTATTGATGTAAAAATTTTCTGCCGAGTTGATATTGGTAACATTGCCGGCCAGCTTATGGATATCGAATAAGATGTGGTTAATCACCTTGACCTTTTCCAGCCCGGTCAGGTTTTGGTTTAGTTCAAGCCAGACATCCTGCGAAAATGAACCAATCTTTTTAATGATCGCATCTTCGTCCAGGTCGGGATATTGAAACCTTGTGACGAGAAGAGTTCCCCGCAGCAGATCATGATGCTCAAACTGTGACCATTCGTTCAGTTCTTTTTTCAGGTTTTCGAATTGGATGATATGGATCAGGTCTTCGATGCGGTGTTGGATGAGGGGGTCAAAAGTGTTCTCCCATAAATTCTCAAGGACAGGCACAGCCACTTTGCCATGGGCAAAGATCCGGTCATGGATAGTCTGGAAAATTTCCTCATTGGGTTCATCCAGCAGGCTGATCAGCGCATTGAGCTCCTTGTTTTGTGATTTTTCTTCCATTATCCGTGAAAATCTTCTTCTGACTTCTGTATTCTGTAAACAATAAATATGCCATCAGCTAAGATAACATTCCTTTTCCGAAATAGTTCAGGAGGTCATCTTTTCCAAAACATATGAAATCAGCTTTTCTTCATTATTTTTGATTGTCCTGAGGCATTCTCCGGTAGCCCGGTTAGCCAGGATCACGCATATACTCGCAACCTGGTGGTCCAACATACTACCCAGTCCATATAAGGACGATGTTTCCATCTCGCAATTAATAATCCGGTGATCTTTGTAAGAAAATTTTGTCAGGGCGTCAAGCATACCGGGAAAAGCAGTACGAAGCCGGAGTTCACGGCCCTGTGGGCCATAAAATCCTGCACCGGTTGCCGTGATGCCGCTTATCCCTTCCGGGGCTAATTTTTGGATCAATTCTTTCGATCCCGGAATGATATAAGGAGAAGCAAGAAAAGAGGGCCAACCCGACTGACTGATAAATTCCCGGGTGAGTTCCAGGTCTGTCACTTTTTCCAGATCCTTATAAAAATGTAATGAACCATCCAGGCCCAGGCCGTGTGTTGCAAGGGAAAAAGCACCGACAGGGATATCGGGATGCAGCGTGCCGCAAGTACCGATCCTCACAATGGTCAGGGTACGGTGATGCTCAAGGGATTCTCTTTTTTTTAGGTCGATGTTAGCCAGTGCATCGAGTTCGTTCATCACGATATCCATATTGTCGGGCCCGATTCCGGTGGAGAGCGCTAACAGCCGCTTCCCGTTCAGCCACCCGATATGGCTGACAAACTCCCGGTTTTGCCTTTTAAATTCAACCCGATCAAAATGATCCGAAATCATCTCTATCCTTCCGGGGTCACCGGCCACTAAAATCAAATCAGGTAATTCTTCCGGTTTAAGCTTCAGGTGATAAATGCTGCCATTCCGGTTAATTATTAAATCCGACTCCTTCATCTCTGTGATTTCTGGTGTGAATAATCCTCAAAATTAAAATTACCTGCCGAACTATCCAATTCCTTAATGATATTAATTTTGTACCATGATATCAGAAATCATCAGCATCGGCGATGAACTCCTTGTCGGACAAGTCGTAAACACTAACGCCACCTGGATGGCGCAGCATTTACACGAAATCGGGATCCCGGTCAAACAGATATCCGCCATCTCTGATGACGCGGCAGAAATAACCAGAGCGCTCGATGTGGCGTTTGCCCGTGCAGACGTGATCCTGGTCACCGGCGGACTGGGCCCGACTAAAGATGACATCACCAAACACACTTTGTGCTCCTATTTTGGTACAGAGTTGGTTTTCCATCAGCCTTCCTACGAAAACATCAGGAAGTTCTTTGCCAGCCGTGGGATGGAAGTGACCGGATTGAACCGTAAACAGGCTGAAGTACCGGCCAATTGTACCCCGTTGATCAACCACAACGGCACGGCCCCGGGAATGTGGTTCGAAAAAGAAGGAAAGATCCTTGTCTCCCTTCCCGGTGTACCCTTCGAAATGGAAGCCATGATGGAAGAATACATCCTTCCACGCCTCGCCAGCCAGGATAATCAGCGGGTTGTGGCCCATAAAACAATTCTTACACAAGGGATCGGCGAATCATTCCTTTCCGAAATGATCAAAGACTGGGAAGAGGACCTCCCTTCAAACATGAAGCTGGCTTATCTGCCACAACCCGGTCTGGTCAGGCTCAGGTTAACAGCCTACGGGGAGACAAAAGAGAAAACTCTACAGGAGATTGAGAACCAGGTTGAGTCACTTCAAAAACTGATTCCTGATCTGATTTTCGGCTATGGCAATGATACGATGGAAGAGATTGTGGGTCGGTTATTGAAAGAAAAACACTGCACTTTGAGCACGGCCGAAAGTTGCACCGGTGGCTTCCTGGCGCACATGATCACAAGTGTTCCGGGCGCTTCGGACTACTTTCAGGGGTCTGTTATCGCTTATTCCAACGAGATCAAGCACACTTTCCTCGGGGTTTCTGAAGAATCGCTGAAACAATTCGGGGCAGTAAGCGAGCAGGTAGTGAAAGAGATGGCCCGGGGTGCCCGTCAACGGTTTAATACTGATTTCGCGGTTTCAATCAGCGGCATAGCGGGGCCGGACGGAGGAACCATCGACAAACCTGTCGGTACGGTATGGATCGCCATCGCCTCCAAAACCGGTGTCATAGCTCAGAAATTCATGTTCGGCGAGCACCGTGGCCGGAATATCCTGCGGGCGGCGCTGGCAGCGTTGAATTTGCTGAGGCTAGCGATAGGGAGTTGACAGTTGACAGTTGACAGCATAACAATTTAACATAGAAGCAATTGAACAATGATAAATCCATACAGGAACGAATAATCCTGGATCGTTTCAAAAAGCATTATCCGGAATTCCCCAAAGGAAGGATAATAAAATCCGAATCACCTGACTTTATGCTGATGACAGGTTCGAGGAATACGATCGGCATTGAACTAACTGCCCTGCCATCTTCAAGTTATAACCTCAGTAAAGAAAATTATAACGATTTTATTTCGGATATGGCGCATTCCATTTCAAAGAAGGAAAAAAAGCTTAAAATCTACCTGAAAAAGGAGGCAGAAGCTTACTGGCTGATCATTTTTGCTGATTCAATTGAATTAAATGGTTTTAATTTTAACGGGCATTTTGATAAAAGGATTTTAAGCAATGGTTTTGACAGGGTATTCCTGTTTGAACTGTTCGAGGGGCAGGTTTGGCAAATTCAGGCTTAGCTGTACTAATCAGATTCATAACTTTTATGTCCACATTGGAATACAATTGAATTTAGGAGGCTGAATCAAAAGTTGGTTTTGATATATGAACCACAAAGGAACACAAAGGATTTAATAAAATAATTTTGAGAAAACTTCTATTACCACAGCTTCACGGAAAAGGATGAAACTTCAATAATGACAAGGAAATGGATTTTTTCCCATAATAAAAAACTTTTGTTTTATTCAAAAAAAATACCGTTCTTTGCACTCCATTTTTGAAAAGTAACCGATAAAACTTTGAGCCATGGCACGAGTTTGTGAAATCACCGGGAAAAAGCCAATAAAAGGAAATCATGTTTCCCACTCCAACCATAAAACCCTCAGGAGATTCTTCCCTAATCTTCAGACTAAAAGGTTTTTCATCCCTGAAGAAGATAAATGGGTCACCCTGAAAGTTTCTACGGAAGCTATCCGGACCATCAATAAAAAAGGCATCACAGCCTGCCTGAAGGAAGCACGGGGAAAAGGTTTTACAACGAAATAAGGCCTAACAGCCACCTATATAAAAAATGCTGTCACCCCCGTAGGTTGACAGCATTTTTTATTAGCCTTGCCGCTGTAAGCAGTTATAATAAATTCCTGCTGAGTCCGTTTAAAAGTTATCATTAATTTTACTGCTATCATCAAAATCTGAAAAGAAGAGTCCTGCACGAGGCATGAAAATACACCCGGTCATAGGTCTAACATTATTCCTGCTGATGCCATTATTGATGGAAGCACAGAAGGATCATCAACACAACCAGGAATATTATAAAAAACTTGTCCAGTTCACCGGTGCCGTTGTTACCGGCGACAGCCTGCACCCGGTGGCCTTTACCCATATCATCGACCATAATACAAATTTCGGGACAATCAGCGATTATTACGGGTACTTTTCATTCGTGGCCCGTAAAGGCGATTCGATCACATTTTCGGCAATCGGTTTTAAAAAAGGATCTTTTATCATTCCTGATACCATCCATAATAACCGGTATACCATGTTCCAGGTAATGGCCACCGACACCATCTACCTGAATGAAACGGTGATCTACCCCTGGCCAACTAAAGAACAGTTTAAAGAGGCCTTCCTCAGCCTCGATATTCCTGACGACGACCTCGAGATCGCCCGCAAGAACCTTGAAAGGTATGAACTGGCCGTCCGGGCCGAAGCTATGCCCATGGATGGAAGCATGAATTACCGTAACTATATCGATCAGACTGTCAGTAAATTATATTATGCCGGCCAGACCCAGCCGATCAGTTTACTAAACCCATTTGCCTGGGCGCAATTTGTTAAAGCCTGGCAGGATGGGAAATTTAAGCGGAAAGACCATTAACCCCTGTGAAAAAGCCGAAATGAAGATATACAAATTCCTCATCCTGTTTTTTTTACTGAGCATTGCCTCCCCTGCCCTGTTTTCGCAGGAAAATGCCGTGCTGAGCGGTAATGTAAGAGATCAGGACAACAAACCATTGGAATTGGTTAATGTGGCTATTCTTGGAAGTACGACCGGCTGCGTGACCGACCAGGGAGGCAACTATGTACTCATCATTCCGGCAAAACAGGAGATTACCATCGACTTTTCCTTCATCGGTTATGATTCAAAGAGGTTCCGGATCAATTTGCAGCCTGGTGACAGAAGGGAACTGAATGTCGTCTTGCTGATGAAATACACCGAATTGAAAAGTGTTGAAATCAAAGATAAACAGGTCAGAAGTTACAATTATGTCCGCCTGGACCCAAAAGAAGCCAAGATGATCCCAACCCTCAGCGGGGGGATTGAAGCCATGCTGAAGACCTTACCGGGCGTGAATTCTGCTAACGAGTTAAGTTCACAATATTCCGTCAGGGGTGGAAATTTTGATGAAAACCTGGTCTATGTCAATGGCATTGAAATATACAGGCCATTCCTGATCCGGTCAGGTCAGCAGGAAGGGATGAGTTTTGTCAACTCCACGCTGGTTTCAGGGATCGTATTCTCTGCAGGCGGCTGGGATGCCAAATATGGAGACAAAATGTCGTCGGTGTTGGATATTACCTATCGTAAGCCTGATTCTGCTGCGGCTTCAGTTCAGCTTAGCCTGCTCGGGGCCCAGGGGCACGTGGAAGGGCTGACAAAAAATAAAAAACTGACTTTCCTCGCAGGTGTCAGGTACAAGACCAATCAATACATCCTGAAAGGGCTTGAGACCAAAGGGAATTACAAGCCTAACTTTATAGATATCCAGGGGGTGCTGACTTATGACCTGAATGATAAGATCCAGCTTTCCGCCCTTGGCTATTATTCCCGGAATTCTTACCTGCTCATCCCGGAAAGCCGGCAGACCAATTTTGGCACCATCAAAGAAGCCTACCGGCTCAACATTTATTTCGACGGACAGGAAGTCGACCGCTATCGCATGTACCTTGGGGCTTTTTCAATAGACTATAAACCTAATCCCGGGCTGATGCTAAGATTTAATGTTTCGGGTTTCAATACAAGGGAGAGTGAAACATTCGATGTCCGCGGCCAGTATTGGATCGGCAAACTTGAAAACGATTTCGGTGATGAAGAGTTCGGCAATGTAACGGAAGTGCAGGGAGTGGGAACTTTTATGGACCATGCCCGTAATTATCTTGATGCAGGGGTGATCAGCACCGAACACAAAGGAAGCTATATCAGGAAAAAGAGCTTCTTAAACTGGGGCCTTAAATACCAGCATGAAAATGTCGAAGACCATCTCAGTGAATGGGAACTGATCGATTCAGCCGGGTATTCCATACCCGATCCGCCGGTTATCATCGGGGGAATAACTGACCCTAAACAACCGCTGGAATTGAAGTACGCCGTCAGGACGAATGTGAGCCTGTCTACTAATCGTTTGATGGGATACCTGCAAAACACATGGGATCTGCTCGGAGATGGCCGGGATCTCAGCATAACGGCCGGGTTGCGTTTCCATTACTGGGATTATAATGGCCAGTTCCTGCTCAGCCCGCGGGCTTCCATTGCTTATAAACCAATGTGGCAAAGGGATGTGGTCTTCCGCTTTTCAGCCGGCTATTATTACCAGCCACCCTTTTACAAGGAATTGAGAGACCTTGAAGGAAAGCTGAACCCTGACATCAGAGCGCAGAAATCCATCCATTTTGTTGCCGGGTTGGATATAAACTTCCTTGCATGGAGCCGGCCTTTTAAATTTACGACAGAAGCCTATTATAAATACCTTGATGACCTGATCCCCTATATTGTCGATAATGTCAGGATCCGTTACCTGGCTGAAAATATTGCCCATGGTTATGCCACCGGTATCGATCTTAAAATCAACGGGGAATTTATCAAAGGGACCGAATCATGGGCAAGCCTGTCTTTCCTGAAGACCGAGGAAGATATTGAAAATGATTTTTATTACACTTATTATAACGAAAGCGGAGAGAAGATCATTCCTGGTTATACGCCTGACCAGACACCGGTCGATAGCATACGCACGGAACCCGGCTACATTCCCCGGCCATCCGACCAACGGGTCAGTTTTGCCCTTTTCTTCCAGGATTATCTCCCGCTGATCCCCACTTTCAAAGCCCATCTGACCTTGATTTTTGGCACCGGCCTGCCTTTCGGCGCACCCGATTCACCTTTATACGAACATACCTTGCGCTTCCCGCCTTATCGCCGTGTCGACATTGGATTTTCCAAGTTGCTTGTCGGGGAAAAAACGAAATTCAAAGAAAAGAATCCCCTTCGCTATATCGATAATGCCTGGATCAGCTTCGAAGTATTTAACCTGTTCCAGATCAGCAACACGGTTTCTTACATCTGGGTGAAGGATATTAACAACAGGGAATACGCTGTCCCAAATTACCTCACTCCCAGGCAGGTTAACCTTAAACTGATCGTTGAATTTTAATCATCCCCAAATTATTTAACAGTTTTTTAACAATAAATGAATTGACATCTGAACATTTTCATATTACTTTTGTTTCATAGAATGATTCTAAATTAATTTACTGTTTATATAATTATCGTTCTTAAAATTACTGAAGATATGAGTGTTGTTTTCGCTGACCTGCCTTATTCCTTTGAAGCGCTTGAACCTTACATTGATGCGCGTACAATGGAAATCCATTATACCAGGCATCACCGGGCTTACTTCGATAAATTTGTCGCAGCGGTGAAAGATACAGAGTTAGATGGCAAGAACATAGTAGATATCCTCGGCAGCATCAGCAAATATCCGGCAGCAGTGAGAAATAACGGGGGAGGATATTTCAATCATCATTTATTCTGGAACATCATGGGCCCGAATGCCGGCGGTGCACCTTCCGGAAAGCTGGCTGAAGCCATCAACAAGTTCTTTGGAACATTTGATCAGTTTAAAATCGCTTTCAGCGATGCAGCTGCAAACCGCTTTGGAAGCGGCTGGGCCTGGCTATCCGTGAGTGATGACCTTTCCCTTAAGGTCAGTTCTTCACCCAACCAGGACAATCCGTTGATGGATTTGGCGGAGATAAAAGGTAGTCCAATCCTCGGACTTGATGTCTGGGAACATGCTTATTACCTGAAATACCAGAACCGCCGTCCGGAATATATCAGCGCATTCTGGAACGTGGTAAACTGGAAAGCTGTTGAAGAAATGTATACCAAGATTATTTGGTAAAATGATCTTTCATAGATACAGTTGTTTGAGTCTCTTCAAATAACTCTTTTGGTTTGGTTAATAATCGGCAAACAGGTCACGCGCCCGCGTGACCTTTTGCTTTTTATAGAAGTACCAAAGGATTATCCCGTTAAAAAGAAATAATGGACTTCCCGATAATATTCACAGCTTCCAGGACCTGATCTTCATTAATAACCAATGGCGGGGCAAATCTGATAATGTGTTCGTGGGTCGGTTTGGCCAGCAGCCCATTCTCAGCCATTTTCAAGCATACATCCCAGGCTGTTTTGCCGTTTTTCGGTTCAACCACGATGGCATTCAGCAGACCTTTACCACGGACCAGCCGGATCATATCCGACTTGATGTTCTTTAATTCTTCCCTGAAGATCATACCCAGGCGGGCTGCATTGTCCGCCAGTTTTTCGTCACGGATCACTTCAAGGGCCGTAATGGCCACGCGGGCCGCAACCGGGTTTCCCCCGAAGGTCGAGCCGTGCTGTCCCGGTTTAATGCACATCATGATCTCATTATCAGCCAATACGGCCGAAACCGGGTAAACACCTCCCGAGAGGGCTTTCCCTAATATGAGCATATCCGGCCGGACCTGCTCATGATCGCAGGCAAGAAGTTTGCCGGTCCGGGCAATACCGGTCTGAACCTCATCGGCAATAAATAGCACATTCTTAGCCTTGCATAATCCGAATGCTTTGGCGAGGTAACCTTCGTCAGGAACAAATACTCCTGCCTCCCCCTGGATAGGTTCAACCAGGAAACCTGCAATATTGGGCTCCTCCAAAGCCTTAGCCAGGGCACCTAAATCATTATAAGGTATGGTCACAAACCCAGGAGTATAAGGCCCAAACCCACCCCGGGCATCAGGATCGGTCGACATGGAAATGATAGTGATGGTCCTTCCGTGAAAATTACCCTCACAAACGATGATTTTAGCTTTATGTTCAGGGATGCCTTTCTTATCATAAGCCCATTTTCGGCAAAGCTTAAGGGCTGTTTCAACTGCTTCAGCGCCCGTATTCATCGGTAAAACTTTATCATAACCAAAAAATCCGGTCACGAACTTTTCATACAAACCAAGGACATCACAATAAAATGCACGGGATGTCAGGGTGAGCGTCCGGGCCTGATCAATCATGGTCTGTACAATCCGGGGGTGGCAATGACCCTGGTTCACAGCCGAATAAGCCGAAAGAAAGTCAAAATATTTCTTTCCTTCCACATCCCATACATAAACACCTTCTCCTCTCGCCAATACAACAGGCAACGGGTGGTAATTATGCGCACCATACCTATCTTCCAGCTCCATAGCTTTTTTAGAGGTCATCACATCGATCATTGTCATAAACGAGAATATTAATTTGAAACTTGAAATTTGAAATTTGTTTTGCAAAGTTAGGATTTTAGGGAGGAACAAAAAAATCCGTAGTAAAATATATGTTAAATGCTTTCAGAAAAAATGCCGGAAAGGGAGCAGCAACCATTCAATAAACTTTTGGAAACGCGGCCGGTGAAGCCATATTTCAAAATTAAATGGTTCACTTTGGCTGATTGTCTCCTCAATATGGCGGCTCAATTGCCGGATAATAGTTTCTTCCCAGCCAACCAGCACAATTTCATGCATATAGCGGAATGAACGGTAATCAAAATTCGGAGATCCGATAGCGAATATTTCATTATCAACCAGCATAGCTTTGGAATGGAGATTTGCCGGCAGGTAGTAACAAAACTTCAATCCTTCCTGGTGCAAAGGGCCAAGATAATGGTTACGAAGGATATCTATCAGCATCACATCGGAATGCCTGGGCACGATCACGGTCACGTCAACACCCCGTTTACAGGCATCCATCAGTGCTTTCCGCAGAAAATAGCCGGGCAGGAAATAGGGGGTTTCGATGAGTATCTGCCGGTCGGCATTCTTTATCATCTGAATGAATCGTTTGTTGATCCTTTTTTTTGCGATAGAGGGCACATCCCTGATAATTTCATAATTCCCGTGCCGGATTAACCTGATGTAAGAATTCTTTTCGAAGAAGTACTTGTTATAAAGTTTGAAATCCAGGTTAAAGACTTTCTTAAAAGAAACCGCCAGATCTCCCTCCAGGCGAAGCATCAATTCCCTCCACGAGAGGCTGTAGGCAGTAATATTAGCCGAACCGATCCAACTGATCTTATCATCGATAACCAGTATTTTTCGATGATTTCGGCGGTGATTTTTAGTGAAGTAATCAATAACAAACTTGATTTTTGTAAAAAAACGGACTTCTCCTCCCAGGTCTGTGAGCTTCTGAAAATAAGTATCCGCCACGGCCGCTCCCCATGAATCGATGAGCAGCTTCACCTCTACCCCTTCTTTTGCCTTTCGGGTCAAAGCTTCCCTGAATCGGTCACCGATTTCATCATTGTAAAATTTATACACCTCGAAGTAAATATATTTCCTGGCCCTGGAAATATCTTCGAGCATAGTATCATAATACTGCGCTGGGATATTGAACAACCGGTATGGTAATCCAGCTAAATCCATTGCTTGCTTTTTTACAAAGATAATAAGATGACGTGCATTTTAAGTAAAATCAAATGATACATAGAAAAAACTTACCATCCCCCATTGCTTTCCCTCCTTTATTGTTGTATCTTTAGCCTTCCCATTTCATGAAAAAAATTTTCAGATTATATCTCATTCAGCATGGAATGGATTTACCAACATAGCATTTCCGTAGAGAGAGAGAGAGAGAGATTCTAAGCTCCCATTTCTTACTTTTCAATATATTTTCTTTAAAGAAAACTTACTGCGTCTATCCAGTCTTTCGTACAAGTCGTATCCAATCTTTTTTATTAACCTTCAAAAACCAATTTATTATGAAAAGAATGAATTTTTTTGTTGTTCTGGCATTTTTATGCCTTGCCATCTGGGTAAAACCAAGAGAGGTCTTATCCCAACCATTAACGGATTCTACTGTCAATTTCTACACTCTTTCTGCCTATTATAACCATTATTACGATTCACTTATTCAGCTACGAGGTGCTGAAAACATGTAAGGAACCGGCTATAAAGACTATCTCCGGTGGAAATGGTTTTATACCAGCCGTCATGGTGTTGATGGTGATCTTGGTGCGATGTGGGAATCAATAGCTGACTATTATAATAATTTTCAGGAACCTGAAAATTACAGTGACGAATCAGATTGGCAATTCATGGGACCGCTTGGTATACCTAAAAAATATAGTGGAGCTCCCAGCCAAAATTCTGGTAAAGGTATGATGCTTTCCCTCTGGGTAAGTACAGGTGACCATTCCTTGATTTATGCGGGAAGTCATCATGGAGGATTATGGAAAACCACAGATGGTGGGGATAACTGGTATCCGCTTCATGATAATGATGATAAGATTCATGGAGTGAACAGTATTGCTGTAAATCCCTTAAATCCTGATATTATTTATATTTCATGTAACACTTCATTGGGAAACTTTTCGAGTTGGAATGAAGGTTTGTTTAAATCAATTGATGGAGGAAATACATGGGAACAACTTACTTTGCCTGTTACTTATCCTGTATCCGACTATAAAACAAATATGAGAAAAGTTGTTTTAGACCCTAATGATCCAAATAATATTTTTTTAATAACATATCAAGATGTATATCGGTCGACAGACCAAGGGAATATTTGGACAACAGTCTTTCATAGAGAATATACACAATGGGGTGATGAATCTCAATGGGGGTTGTTTGACTTTAAGATAATTCCATGGAACCAAAGTGTAGGTTACTTGGCTGGAAGCGAAATATTTAAAATTGAAAATCCAATTGCAGGCTTTACCGAGAACAATATATCCAATGAAATTTTTTTTGCAGGATTAAATTCTGCTGACTACATAAGATGTGTCCCAGATAGAACTGAGATTAGTATTCATAGGAATTATCCTGATAAAGTTTATTTCTGTTATTGGGCTCAATATATTCCAAACGATGGTGTTTCATTTTATAGATTAAGAGTGGTTAGCTATGATAATATTTCACAACATTATGAAGTGGTATATGAAGGTGATAATGATGTTAATGAGCTCGTTGCTAACAAAAATAAGCTGGAATTTGCTGTTTCTCCTTCAAATGAGCATATTTTCTACATTGGAGGAATTTATATTGGATTGATTGATACTGAAAATGATAGAGTAGATTTTATAGCACCAGGTATCGTAGGTGATGCATTAGATTGCTGGGTCCACGTGGATATTAGAGATATGCAACTTTTTAGCCATAATGGACGTGACACCATTTATTTAGCTAACGATGCCGGGATTAGTTGGGGAACTTTAGTTGAACCTGGTATGGGTGGCCAAGGGTGTGAATGGCAGTGGCATCACCCATTTAGCTCTATAGAAAATGGTTTAAATGTGACTGAATTCTATGGTATAGGTTTATATGATAAGGAACAGGATTTGGTGGCAGGAGGTTGTCAAGACTTGAGCGACATGATATTCAATAATGATTCGTGGATCAATTTCGGCATTGGAGATGGAAGTGAAATAATTTGGGATTCTGAAGACCGTAATATATTTTATTTTAGTGAATGGCAATCTGGAGGTTTATTCAGAACAAACGATATGGGTGCCACTTTGCGACCAATTGACGTTTTGGGTGCAACAAGTCCTATCATTCCAATGAAACTTGATCCTATATACAATTCCATTTTATATTCCGGCAAGTTTGAATTAATCAAATATTCAGGAGTAAATGATTTTAGTGAAAATAATCAAATAACTATAGAAACCTTAGATTCATTTGCTCCTGACTCATTGTCAGCTATTGAAGTTGTTCCGGCATCTGGTACACGGAAATTCTATGTTTCAACACTTAAAACGTACAGTTATGAGAATCCTCCTCCACCTTTACCCGAGAACTATGCCGGATTTATATTCAGATTTAAATATGCTGGTGAAGTGTTGGAATTTAAAGATATCAGTAGCAATCTTGACGGTTGTTATAACGGTTTTGTTTCTGATATTGAAGTCGATCCGGGCCATATTTCTCATATCTGGGTTTCATTTGGTGTATACACCAAAGGTAGCCAACACGAAAATAAAGTTTTCTATTCAGAAAACAGTGGGGATACCTGGGAGCCGTGGTCAGAAGGATTACCACTTGGTATGCCGGTTTATA
Organism: Bacteroidales bacterium; assembly: GCA_023229505.1. Taxonomy (NCBI): domain Bacteria; kingdom Pseudomonadati; phylum Bacteroidota; class Bacteroidia; order Bacteroidales; species Bacteroidales bacterium. The sequence goes on from JALNZD010000057.1 coordinate 17,962, forward strand.
AAATCAAATACGTCAAACAAGACTCTCACTATTTTCTATTTGCACTAACTGATGTGGGTATTTTTAAAAGCACTGATGAGGATCATACATGGTATCGTTATAGTAATAATCTTCCTGCAAAAATCGTCACTGATTTAGAAATAAATCCGAAATATAATACCATTGTTGCAGCGACTTATGGCCGGGGTCTTTGGAAATCACCTCTTTTGTGCCATTACAATAGTGCAGCATTAGAAATCAATGATGACATAACCTGGGAAGATGACATCATTCTTGACAGGAGTGTGATCATTCCTTCAGGTAAAAATCTTATTATTAAAAATTGCAGGGTTCACCTACCTTCTGAAGCCAAGATTGTCGTGGAAAGAGGCGGAACATTGGTGCTGGATAATTGTACTCTTACCAGTGCATGTAACGATCTGTGGTGGGGGGTTGAAGTACAAGGGGATTCACGTTACCCGCAAACCGGCAATTATCAAGGGAAAGTTATTATGCAAAATTATGCAGTCATTGAAAAAGCAAGAAAAGCAATATTTTGTGGCAGAAATATAGAATATGATAATCCCGATAGGGTATATACAGGAGGAATAGTGGACGCAACAGACGCTCGGTTTTTTAATAATCGATATGGAGTGATGTTCTGGTACTATCCATTTAGCAATATTAGCACCTTTACCCGTTGCAAATTTCAAACCACAGAAAATCTTGCGGATGATTCCTCACCTGAATACTTTATGACCCTTGTCCAAGTCGATGGAATCCAAATCAAAGGTTGCGATTTTGAATTTTCTAACGATAAAGAGCCTGATTATAAAAAACATGGAAGGGGAATATTTTCAATAGATGCGGGATATACAGTACTTGATTATGAAAGTTTGAAAGTAACTTCCTTCAGAAATCTATATTATGCTGTTTTTGCATTAAGAGCTTTTACCGATCCAGTTCTAACAATCCATAATTCTAGTTTTGAGGAAAATATTACTGGGGTTTATGCCAGAGGAATTCAAAATCTTTCACTTTATTCTAATCATTTTTTTATATATATTGACAAACTCCCTATTGGAACACAAGCATATGGTGGCGTTTATCTTGACAACTGTTCCGGTTATCTAATTCAGGATAACTATTTTGAAGGTGACCCTAATCCATTTGGTTGGAACGACATAGGAATAACTATCAATAATTCAGGAGAATCAAATAATCTAATAAATAATAATACTTTCAATCAATTGCATATTGGAACATTGGCCCAAAATATAAATAGGGGTAAAGACGCTCAGCAGGGACTTAAATTCAAATGTAATGTATACTCTAAAAATGATTTTGATATTGCAGTGACCGGATCACAAGGATGCACTGAATGCGGTATTTCATTGTGGCAGGGGGCACCTGATGAACCAACAGGTAACTTATTCAGTTTAAGTGGCATTTATACTTATAGTGACATTCATAATGAAGGAGCATACTTAAATTATTATCATCATGCTAAAGATGATCTTCATCCACCAAATCCTTGGGTACCTTCTTATATTTCGCCAAATATTTTTAGAATTAATCTATTTGGGAACCCTTGGAATGAGTCATACTGCGATTCAAACTTCCCTCAAGGGATGACTAAATCACAAATTAAGTCTCTTTACATTTCTTTTTCAGATATAACCGATTCACTCAAAAACTCACTCGATCAATTAATTGATGGCGGTAGCACGGAAGATTTGACAATGGAAATTGACTTTTCACAACCTGAAGAGGCTCTTGAACTTCAGCAAGAATTACTTAGCAATTCACCATTCTTGTCTGACACGATATTAATAAAATCGGCACAAAAAGAAGATGTTCTGCCTTCTGTCTTGGTTAAGGAAATCATGGTTGCCAATCCACAGAGCGCCAAGTCTGAAAAGGTAATGGAAGCATTGGCCGATCGTGAAAATCCAATACCGGTATATATGATAGAAGAAATCATGCAGGGCAGAGATACAATTGCACAGAAAGAAATCCTTGAAGCTGAGTATTCAAATGCTGACCTTCAGAAAGAAATTGCGCTTAACCGGTTAATTTCAATTTTCAGAGAAGACACAATGAATACCAGGATGGATAGTATAGTTCATTTATTACAGAATCACCCTACACCTTCAGCAAAGTATCGGTTAACGATGACTTATCTTGAAATGAATGATACGCTTTCTGCAATAAATACCTTTGATGCTATTCCTCAGCAATTCGAACTGACCAGTTCCCAAACCTTGATATATGATCATTGGGATGAATATATCGGGATTATAATAGCAGCTCAAAAAGATTCATTGACATTGTCAGAATTGGATTCAATGCAAATTGAGAAATTGGATGACCTTGCACAATTTGAAGATCAACCGGGATGTTTGGCAAGAAATGTGCTTCATTTTTTAAAAATTATAGAAGTGAACCCATATTATATTTTGCCAGGGGATTCGCTAAAAGCGATACCAGATGTTGCATCGGTTATTCCCACAGGAATCAGGAATAATGAACATTACTTTAAATTATATCCGAATCCCGCCGATAATTACCTGATTGCAGAATATGATATGAATGGAATTTCGGGCAATGGAGTACTGAATATCTACGATTCTTCCGGAAAGTTGAAATTCAGGACAGATCTTCAATCCAACAGTCATGACGAGATCATTAATACTAAAGACTGGCTTTGTGGCATATATTTGTTTAATTTTATTTCGGATGGCCAATATAAGCAATCAGGTAAAGTATTAATTGCAAAATAGCCAAATAATCTTTAAATAGTCACTATGAATTTCAAACATACCTTTATAGTATTATTCATCCTCTTTCTTTCCTCCGGGGCTGGCTTCAGCCAGCCCCGGTACTTCAATGAGGTATATAACCCGAATGGCACCTGGGCTATTGGAGGGGGTATCATCGGTATAAATAACGGATATTTCGGATGTGCCTTATCTGGCGACAGTATTTCAGATTATTACTATAATACCTCTACGTTTATAATTAATCCCGAAGGAGACATCACCTCCTGGAAAAACTTTGGCAAAGATGGATGTGATTTTTGGGCCGGTGATGAAGGAGGATTGACAAAAAATAACAATTGTTACGGACTATTCGGCACACTTGATGACTATTTAAACGATTCAATATATGGACTTTTTTACAAGTTTGATAATTATGGTGATACGATCTTGACGAAAGCATTCACCAGTGATTCTGACACTATTTTCGTTGGAAGAGCATGCACAACAACAAGCGATGGAGGTTTTGCATTATTAGGTAATATTTCTGGTAACGAAGCTAATAAAGATATAATTCTTATTAAGACTGACTCCAATGGCAATGAATTATGGAGGAACCAATATGGATCTGATAGTAGTGATTGGGCTAAAAGTTTAATTCAGACATCTGATAATGGGTATGCAATAAGTAGTTGGAGACGTATCCCGTATATAGGGTATGAAGAAACTGCAGATCCGATTGTCTACAAAACCGACAGTCTGGGCAATTTAGAATGGTCTGTCAACCTGGGTGGGCCATTCAAGGATGACAAAGCCATGCTTTGTAACAGCCATGATAGTTGCATCATCGTGCTTACTGCTTATGCTGATTCGATGTTCACACCTGAGTTTGCTTCAACAAGGATTAACCTTATTAAAATTGATCTTGAAGGCAATATTGTCTGGAATAAAAAATATGGACCCTCAACCGCTAATTATATTTCTAACATTCAATTACTTGATAATGGCGATGTTATGGCCTGTGGATATGTGTACAATCATGCTTATTTGAATGCTGGATGGCTTTTTCGATTCAATTCAGATGGTGATAGTCTTTGGTATCGTGAATATTTCTATTACCCTGATGATCCCGTTTATGGATTAAATTATTTGTATGATGTATCACAGACATTAGATAATGGATTTGTGGCTACCGGGCAGGCTTATACATTAGATCCACCCAATAATGTACAAAAAATGTGGGTTCTGAAAGTTGATAGTGTAGGTTGTGAGATTGAGAATTGCTGGGTGGGAATTGAGGAGGACAAGGAAACAGGGGGACAAGGAGAAGAGGAGAAGAAGGGAGGGCTTTACTTGTGGCCGAATCCCGCTAAAACAATTGTCAATTGTCAATTGTCGAATGTCGATTTTCAATTTGGTTTTTCATCCGGCATTCATGATCAATCATTAATTGTTTATGATATTTTCGGAAGAAAATTACTGGAAGTCAAAGTCCCCAATAGGCAAGATAAGGTCGAGATCAATGTGGAAGCCTATGCGCCGGGCATCTATATGGTAGTACAGAGGGAAGGACAGAATATAAAAGCATCAGCAAAGTTTGTAGTATCCAGATAATCAGCATTCACAGGAAAGAGTCGAATATTGGTAGAAAACAGGTAAGATCATTATCGTGAAATAATTCCCGACTTTGACACTTGTTTGCCTTTTTTAACTATTTGAATTTCACAACTAATTGATATTCAGTGTACACAAAAATGGAATTCTTTTATTTTCAAAAAATGTAGTGGACACTTTATCAACAA
>JALNZD010000058.1 GCA_023229505.1 Bacteroidales bacterium
CAATTGTGCCGTATATAAGATAAAAAAATAATGTAAAGTAAAATTGGAGAATCAGGAAAATTTATAAAGGTTCACGGTGGGTCTTACGGTCCAACTTTACATTATCATTTGGTTTACATAACCCACTTAATGTAAAATTTTACATTAAGTGGGGAAAAGTTACCTGATCTCTGCCCTAGGACATCAGGCTTGTCTGAAAGGATATAAGGTTCTGTACTTCAACTGCCAGAAACTCTTTGCTTCCTTGAAAGTGGCAAAGGCTGACGGTTCATACCCCAAAGAAATCACCCGCATTGAGAAATCAGATTTACTCATCCTGGATGACTTTGGCTTACAATCCCTTGATGCCCAAACACGGATGATTTTACTGGAAATCATTGAAGACCGGTATGATAAAAAGTCAGCCATCATTGGCTCTCAGCTCCCGGTCGACAAATGGTACGACATCATTGGGGAGGGTACTATCGCCGATGCGATCCTGGATCGTTTATATCATGGATCCCATCGCATCGATTTAAAAGGTGAATCGATGCGGAAGAAAAACAATAAATAATAATTTTACAGAAACAAAAAGCCATTGACCGTTCTTTAAAATCCTGTCCTCAAAAATCCCCCTCAGAGGAGGGGGAGTCAGTATGGCCGGAATGAGGGGTCAGTATCACCGGAATAAACATTTGCAATGTATAATGATGCCTTTCGCGATCTGTACGGGTTCACCGCGCTGTCACAGAAACAGATGGATTATTATACTAAAATGTATTTTGGTTTTATCCGCCCCGAATTTGTTTCCCTGGTTCTCGATGCCCGGGATAATGTTGTGGGATTTGGGATAACTATGCCGAGTCTTGCCTTAGCGCTGCAAAAGGCCAAAGGGTCATTACTGCCTTTCGGATTTATTCACCTCCTGCGGGCCATCCGAAAAAATGATATCGTTCATATGTATCTGGTAGGGGTAAGGCCGGATTACCAGGGAAAAGGGATCTTAGCACTGGTTTACCATGAACTTACCAAAGCTTATATAGATGCTGGTATAAAACTTACACGGACCCATCCGCAACTGGAGGAAAACTTAAGAGCCATTGCCATCTGGAAGAATTATGAAAGCAGGTTGTATATCCGGCGGCGGTGCTGGATCAGGGATATTTAATTTGTCTACGCGCCATGAATGGAATGGTAAGGCTCAAGTGGTCAATTTGTTTTATTGCCTTATTTGTTTTTAATGGTTTGCAATCCATTTACAATCCTCCTGAAACTCTCCAATCCTGCCTCCAGGTTTTCCACGATCTCCAGGGCCAGCACATCCGGATCGGGTAGGTTATCCAAGTCAGCCAAGCTCTTGTCTTTAAGCCAAAATATATCCAGGCTGGTCTTATCACGAGCAATGATCTCGTCATAGGTGAACTTCCGCCACCGTTCTTCCGGGGTTACTTCCGACCAGGTTTCTTTTCGCTGATGCCTGTTTTCAGGATTGTAGCAGTTAATGAAAGCTTTCAGGTCCTCAAACCGCATCGGATTCTTCTTCAATGTATGGTGGATGTTGGTCCGGTAGTCATAGTACCATACTTCTTTTGTCCAGGGATTCTTTGAGGCGGGATTGGCATCAAAGAACAGGACATTTGCTTTAACACCCTGGGCGTAGAATACACCGGTTGGCAATCGAAGAATAGTATGGAGTTCCATGGTTTGCAGTAACTTCTTCCGGACTGTTTCGCCTGCTCCGCCTTCAAACAATACATTATCTGGCACAACAACGGCTGCTTTACCGGTGGTTTTGAGCATGGTATGGATATGCTGGATGAAGTTGAGTTGCTTGTTTGATGAAGTTGCCCAAAAATCTTGCCGGTTGTAAGTCCTGTCCTCTGTTTCTTCTTCTCCTTCATCATTGGTGAAGGTCATGCTGCTTTTCTTGCCAAAGGGAGGATTTGTTAGGATGTAATCAAACCGATTGCCGGTATCGGCTATGAGAGAATCTGTTGGCGAAATTGTTGAATCACCGAACATCTCTCCAATATTGTGGAGAAACATGTTCATCAAACAAAGCCTGCGGGTGTTGGCGACAATCTCGTTTCCGGAAAAGGTTTTATGTTTTAAGAACTCCTTTTGTTCCTTATCCAACTGATAGGTCTTAACCAGGAAATCATAAGCAGCTAAAAAGAAGCCTCCAGTGCCACAAGCCGGATCGGCAATGGTCTTGTTCGGCTCTGGGCGGATGCACTCCACCATGGCCCTGATAAGCGATCTGGGTGTGAAATATTGTCCTGCACCACTCTTGGTGTCCTCTGCATTCTTTTCAAGCAATCCTTCGTAAATATCCCCCTTCACATCAGCTCCAATCATCACCCATGTTTCTTCATCAATCATCTGGATGACCTTGTAGAGCTTGGCAGGATCTTGAATCTTGTTCTGTGACTTTGAAAAGATTGCTCCAAGCATCTTTGGCTGAGTGCTGAGCACTCTCAATAGCGTTGAATAGTGAAGTTCCAATTCTGCTCCTCTTTTATTTCTAAGGCTTTCCCAATTATACACTGTGGGGATAGTTATAGTTCTGTTATACGGAGGCTTTCCATACTCGTCAGCCATCTTTAAAAAGAGGAGGTAGGTAAGTTGTTCCAGGTAATCCCCGTAACCTACCCCGTCATCACGGAGGACATTGCAGTAGGACCAGACTTTGGATACTATGGTAGAAGTGTTCATTTAGTTATTGCTTTTATTCTTTAATTAATTGGGCAATATAATCCCTGTACCCGTTTCTCTTATTATTACCTAAATAATAACTTGTGCTTCTGTAGAAGGGTATTAGAGGACGATTCAACATACAATTGTCAGGAGGTAATGGAACGAAATTTTTGTAATCATTCCCATAATAAATCTTGGGTTCTTTGTAATGATTTGGTGGTGTTACTAATGCTTTAACAATGTAATAAGTAGTTGCTAAAATTGGTATGTGTGAAGGAATTTTTTGAATTGAATCGAGTTCTTCACGAAGATCACCAACCCAAACTTCCGCTGCCTTAAGCCAGTTTTCCTTTTCAATCGAAGTTACGCCATTGAAATAATTCTTGCACAGGTTCTGAACATAGACATGATGCCATGATAATCCAATGCTTTTTAGATTATTCTCGATTATCCATGAATAACCTCTGTTCCTTAACGATTCATCAGGATATAAATCAAAGACATATTCAATTCTTTTTTCTGATGGATTCGTAGGATCGGCCCCTAAAACAATTGCCTTAATTGTTAATTCTGGGATATGTGGTAAAGGAAATTCCCCTTCATTGGAGAACTTCTTTTCATCAGGAAGGGTGATGTTCCTTTCCAGAAGTCTTTGATACATACTATGCGAATAATTAGTACTCATATATTAGGCTTTCCATTAGTTTAATTTGTCCATGTCACACAATTAATAACACCACCGTGTTTAGCAATATCATTTGCTGTAATTTCTATAACCCTTCTTTTATAAAGGTTTTCAAGTTTAATCCGTGCTTTTTTGTTTGATGCCTCATATTGGGTATATGAAGGCATTATAATGACATCATCAAGTAGAAGAAAGTTAAGATATATACCAGTCGCATCCTTATCATCTTTATTCCTATGAACTTCGCAAGGGAGTTCTTCTTCGATTTCTAATTCAGCATCTTTTAATGTATTATAAAAATGAGCCTTCCATAGCCTGAACAATTCCTGCTCATAAATTGAAAATCCTTTCATCCTATTTTCAAGTCCAATGAGATCATTGACAACCACCTTCTTTTCATCAATGAATCGTACCATTCCATCCACATGACCTGTAAAGTCCCAGGGATCGGAAGGAACGACAATCAATGATTTCAACTTTAATTTCTCTTTAATAATACCTAATACGGTAGGTGAATCTCCATGCCAGGAAGAACAATTATCTTTTATTACCCGATCTGAAATGATACCTTGTGTTCCAAAAATTTCTATTGCACCACCGTCCAAAATAACATCACACTCCTCGAAGTCTAACCCAATGCTACGGCAGATTGCTTGTTGATCTTCCGGAATCGATTTTTCGTAGGACTTCCACCCTACAAGGTAGGAAGGCATGTATTTGAACAGCACCAATTTTCCATCAGATGCCTTTACGGGCATGTAATCCCTGCACCATTCATTTGAATTGGAAGGTATTTTTTCCAATCGTTTACCAAATGCTTCTTCAATAGCATTGGCAACCTTTTTCCCTCTGTCAATTTTAATGAGGTATTCCGATATATAAACCAAATGTTCCATGATTCAAGCGGATTGTAATTTCAGGTTTTAATTATTCATTTATCATATTAAACCAGCCTCCCCTCAAAAGCACTCTTCAATATCGACTGCCGCAACGCCTCGGCCTGAAGTAAACTCTCATCAATGGTCTGCTCCATTTTGTCGGCAAGGGAAAAGCGGGATTCAATTTCTTGGACGATTCTTTGTTGTTCTGATAAACTGCAAAAAGGAATTAATGATTCTGTAACTGCCTTCATACCAACATTTCCCTGTCCAACATTGCCTGTTTCATTTTCAAAAAACTGATCCTTAAATACATTAGTCCAGGAAAAATAAAGAAAGAATGATGGTAAATAACCATCATTAAATCTCATAGCCGCTATCCTCTGATTAAGTAAAAGATTTGATTTTTTTATTAATGCCGTAAAACCATAATCTCTTTTTTTTCTTGTACCCGTTTGGGTGATAATTACATCATTAAGCATGAGCATAGACCTTTTTAAAATACTTTCATCAGGATCATCAACAAATACAGAGCTTTCAAAGTATCTTATAATCCCTGGCCTGACATTACCCATTCTAATCACCTGATATGCACCTTTATCTTTAAAATCGCCACTCTTAAATGCAAACCCACTAAAAGTAGTTGCAACTTCTTTAATTTTCACCCACTTCCATCCCTCCGGCAATTCCCCTTCTTTCACATCCGTATTTGTCAGCCTCCCCTCAAATGCCCACTTCAACACGCTCTGCCGATAGACCTTAAGTTGCTCTTTGGCTTTCTCTAAGTTGGCGATGCCATTATCCAGCTCGCTGAAGAGCTCTTCGATTTTTATTACAATACGGTGCTGTTCTGATTGTGAAGGAAAAGGAATTAAGAGGTTCTTCATTACATCTACTGAAATTGCGTTAAAGGTGCTCCCCGTTCCTTCCTGGGCTACTAAATTTTTAATTAAACGTAGATAGAAGAATAAGTATTTAGGTACTGGATATCGTATGGCAGCAAGTCCCCTTCCGATACAACATTGAGAATTAGAAATATTTACGTCCCCAACCGGGGCCCTAACCGAAATAAGAATATCGTCTGGTTGGGCAATTCGTATTGGTTTTGAACACCATTTAACTGGAATTGGGTGAATTTCTGAAAATTCCGCTTTTCCTTGGAAAAATGGTAATCCAATACCTTCTGTATTATAAGTTTCAGAAGAAGGGGATTGTCCTGCAATTATTAGAGCGACTTCGTCAAGTCTTTTCTTTGGCCATTTAATATTCGGGAATTCTGACATCACTTCAAATCACATTAAACTCAGGCATTTCATCAAAGATTTTGCCTTGTAATTTCCGGCCAGCCTTTTTTTTATTGAACCCACCCCATTGTTTGAAGAAGAATTTAATATTGGCTTTTTTGCACTGCTCCATTATGTCAATAACCCAATCTGCTTCCATCGGCCTGGCTTTAGGGCCGCTCTCACCACCAACTATTACCCAGTCAATTTGATCAAGATTTAGATCAGGAAGAGGACCAAGCAATGGTTCGCAGGAAAGGAATTTCACTCTCGCCTTGGTTTCCCGAAGTAAATCAATTCTGAACGTTGTACCTTGGTTTTCTACCGAAACACCCATCCAGATGTTATGGCTCCATTTTAACTTGCCTTGTTGGTCATAATCTAAAAGTCTTTCTGCACGCTTAGTAAGAATCTGGAAAAGATGCTGAGGATTATCATTCATAACATCAAACACCCTCTGAACGTATTGGATAGGTACATTCTGGTGAAACAGGTCACTCATTGAATTTACAAAAACAACTTTGGACTTTTTCCAGGTATAGGGTTCAGAAAGAGTATCAGGGTGCAAAGTGAGCTTAAAACCATTTTTGTATTTCTCCTGACCCATGGCCTTCAGCCTCCTTGACATCACTTCCGCATAACAATTCCTGCATCCAGGTGAAACTTTAGTGCAGCCAGTCACCGGGTTCCAGGTCATTTCAGTCCATTCAATTTTAGATTGCGACATAATTAAATTTCTAATCTAAGCTGAGCTGTTGTCCGTTTTTCAACTTCTTTAAAAAATTGCAAACCTCTTGGGTGTTTTGAGTAAAATGATAAGTAATATAAAGGCAGATTTCTTTCATTAGATCGAATTTGATGCATATTACGTTCATTTAAATAACCCATATTCACCATTTGCTTCTGATACTGCTCTGCAAGAAATTTTACGAAATTATTTGAATAACCTTTATAATCAAGTTTAAAATCTTCTCGCCATTTATCCATTCCTAAATAACATGCAATTTTATCATTCTTTTCTTTTAGGTATTTGATAAGATTTCTGTTAGCATCCATATGTAATGCCTGAAGGATCAAAAAGTCCATTAATCTCTTATTTCCAATTGTCCTTATAGTATTAAAATCAAAATCAAGTGAGTAAGGATCTACAAAACAAAATGGTAATTGCGTATTGTTTATTCCAAAAGGGGGAATTGCACTAAGAACATCATTAATTGCCAAATTGCTATCCTTGTTTATAAGTGTAATATTAATACCAGAGAAATCTCTTGCAATCCTGCTCTTTAAAGCAGAGAAACAGTATGGATCTTTCTCGCAAAAAATATACTTAGTAAATGGAATCGGCAAAGACAATGCAATAAGTGAAGAAGATTTGTAGACTTTCCCGGTTTCTTTTATTTTAGCGAAGCCCGCCCCTGCGTAAAGGTCAATATAGACAAGTTGGTTCCAAAGGTTTTTCATCCCAGTAGTAAATATATCACAGAATCCCCCTACTAGTCTGTATTTTTCCAGTGACCATTTTCTGACTTCAGGGATGAAAAACTCATCTTTTTCTACTTGCATTAAAGGATTAAATTTTTCCATTATGCTTCTAATTCTATGTTTAATATTTATTAATCTACTGGAAGAACTGTAAACATATCAAATAACCTTCAAATAATTATAATTCATGTTATCAGCCTTTTGTAATGAATATTTCTTTTAATTCAGAGTAATAATCTATAAAGTAGTTTAGGCTTTCTGGTACTTTTCCGGAATTATCTTTAAGACATCTTCATTGTACAAGTAAATATTCCTGTAAGATAATTTCTCGTCAAACGCAAGTTTGCCTATAATGATAGAAGGGTGCACATTGTATTTTTTAGCACATTCTTCTACCCGGCTTGTAGTCAGGTAATTCAGATAGGGGTAAAGAAATTCAGAAATTTCCCGGTGCATTAATTTTGCAGCAGCAAGGTCGTTAGCCTCATCTTCAAGCTCGTTCCGTTCCCCATTCTTAAGATTATCAAGGATAAACGGAGTTTGTTCCCCGAGGTGCATAAGGACATGCGCGATTTCATGAGCAACCGTGAACCAGAAGTTATCTATTCGTTTGTACCGGCCTGTATAAATTATTGCAGGATTTTCGCCTGAAATAAAAGCAGCTCCGTCGAGATAAGTCTTTTGGAGATGTGGCAGAACAAAGAAAACCACTCCACATTGATAAAGTTCATTCAAAAAAAGTTCAATACCATTATTTTTAATCGTATAAAGATGGATTTCATTATAGAGCTTTTCTAAATTTTCTTTGATATACGCTGAACGAGGAAGGGTTTCGGAAACCTTACGGGCCATCTGATACCATGTTATCGCATAAGATGCATTGAATTGGTTATAAGCAGAGGACTTCTTAGTAAGGCACGGGAGAAGATTGTCATCAACTTGTTTAAAATCAAGCTTATCCCAGTTCCAGAAATCTAATATTTGAGACTTAAGATCATCTGTTTTATTACATTGGTTTAACCATCCCTTCTTTATCATATCCCTGACCGGCATGCGTTCATAAATCACGGATTTCAAATCTGCTTCCTTTTCTTTATCACTTTTTTCATGTTCCAGCCATAGGCGATATCCTGTATCAATATTAAGCCAATATTGAGCCGATGAATTAAATACTTCGCTAAGAATACGGGCTGTTTCCAGGGTTAAAGGCTGATTCTCCTGAAGGATTTTATTGAGATGTTTAAGCGTGATCCCCATCACTTCGGCAAGATCCTCCTGCGTCCATTCTCTTAACTCCATTTGTTCCCGGATAAAATAACCCGGGCCAAACTTTTTGGCTGCTCTGATTTGTGCTGTTGTTTCCATGTGCTGACTTTATTTCAATCACCATAATGGTTGGTGATGTCTTTTATGTAAAAGATACCGATTGATTGTTTTTCATCTTGCCAGGTGACTTCCATTTCAAGCCTGTACTTTCCTGTAAGCCTCATTGACCAAAGGTTTTCATAACCTTTTAATCGTTCAAAATGTAATCCTGTGTCTACAGATAAATCATAGAAATTGATTGCGGCTTCGATTTTCTGGATTGTGGCAAAAAATTTATCTGAAACATGTTGAGGTAACTTCAATTTTTTGGACTGCCCTGTATTATACAGTTTTAATAGTTCTTTATCAATGATAATAACATCCAAAATATTCAAAAGTTTTACAAAAATACACCTATTATGCCAAAAAGCAAGTATTATTTTGTATAAAATGGTAAAAATGCATTAACTTTTTGCTACTTCACTTTGGAATCTACTAATAACTATGCAACTAAAGCCTCATTGATCTCCTCAATGATCTTTTCCATTTCCTGGCCGAACAACTGATACATACCACCAATTCCACCTTTGGCATCGAATGGAGCAAAGTCAAGATCTTCCTTATCTACATGTATGCTGTTGGCGATATGTTCTTTTATCATCCTCAACCACTCCATCTGTTCTTCATTGAATTTTATAGGTCCGGCCTGCTTGCCAAACACCCAGGTCTGAAAGTTCCTGTTAACTGTCTGGTCATAGGGTGTCAATACCTGGTCGATACCTGAAACTTTCCGGATAAGCGATACCAGGGCAATCAGCTCATTCTTCGGGGATTTGCCATTCACCTGTTCAATTCTTTCATAAGCCTCCCATACCCGCACAGGAGCAAGGGCTGGACGCTGCAGTCTGAGGATGTCAAGTACCTCCCTGATCATTTTATAGGTCAGTTCTTTCCTGCGGTAAGGTTGATCGTAGAAAATGCTCAATGCCACCACCTCATCCTTGTTTTCTTCCAGGAAAGACTTGAAATCCTTTATTATCTGTGTGGAGGTTTCCGCTGAATGCTCATCCCATCCGGCATACTTAACCTTATCTATGTTTACTGTATCAATAACCTGGTCAATGATCTGCTGCACTTTCACCACAAACTCATTCAATTTACCATTGAAATGGCTCTTTGCAGTTTTGATCAGAGTTTCCTGCACAAGTTCCAACTGATCAGACGAAGGAGCTTTACCTGCTTCAACTTGATATTGTTCCCGCGCAGTAGTTTCAATCTTATCGGGATTATGAGCATTTAAAAGGTCATGAATGACGATATTGATAGGTTTACCCCCTGAAAGTTCACTAAACAGGTTCTTATCTTCTGCCGTCATTTGGTTGGATAAACGTGCAAGCCTGCCGGCAACTGAGATGAATGTGTCCTCATCCCTTGCTCCCAGCATCACCGCATTCAGAAGCTCTTTCAATGGAACACTCTTTTTACGTTCCAATGGCCGGCTTTCCGTTTTAATGGATTTGGTCACACCAACTGTATCAATCACAACGAAATGTGTCTTTGCTGTGGAGGCGGAGGGGGTTACCTTTTTCAGGTCATCCATATCGAAGGTCCGGGTTCCCCTGCCTTTCATCTGTTCAAAATAGTTCCGTGACCTTACATCACGCATGAAGATAAGGCACTCCAGGGGTTTTACATCGGTTCCGGTGGCAATCATATCAACTGTGACAGCAATTCGGGGATAATAGGCATTCCGGAAATTCGCCAGGATTGACTTGGGATCTTCCTCCGTCTTGTAAGTTACTTTCTTACAGAAATCATTTCCTTCGGCAAATTCTTCCCTTACAACATGGATGATGTCATTAGCATGGCTGTCATCCTTGGCGAAGATCAGTGTTTTAGGAACTTCGGAACGACCAGGAAATATTTCCGGCAGTTTCTCCTTAAATGCCCGGATGATGTTGCGCATCACGCTGAAATTCACCACATCCTTATCCAGTTGCTTTGCTGTGTACTCCAAATCCTCGTCCAGTTGTTCCCATCGCTTCTGCCGGGTAAGACGGTTTCGTTTGTCCACATATTCCTTTGCCTGGATCTTAGCTCCTTCTATTGTGATCTCCGTTTCAATCAGGTAAACCTCATACCCAACATTCACCCCATCAGCAACGGCTTCTTCATGGGAATATTCGCTAACGACATTTTCATTAAAAAAGCCGAAAGTGCGCTTATCCGGAGTAGCTGTCAAACCAATCAGGAAGGCATCGAAGTAGTCCAGCACCTGTTTCCATAAATTGTAAATGGACCTATGACATTCATCAATGACAATAAAGTCAAAGAACTCTACGGGTACTTTGGGATTATAGACCACCGGCACAGGCTCTTTTGGTTGATATGCGTCATAAGGATTGATGTCTTCTGCAGTATCTTCCAGTTCTTCCCCTTTTAAGATGGAATATAATCTTTGGATCGTACTGATACACACCTGGTTTGTCGGGGAGATATATTTGGAGTTAAGCCGTTGGACATTATACAACTCCGTGAACTTCCGGTTATCGTCATTAGGTATGAACCTTTGAAACTCCTGTTCCGCCTGTTCACCGAGGTTTCTTGTATCTACCAGGAACAATATCCTTGTCGCATCGCAATACTTTAATAAACGGTAAATAGACGTTATAGCAGTATATGTCTTCCCGCTACCAGTCGCCATCTGGATCAATGCACGGGGACGATTATCCCTGAACGATTTCTCCAGGTTATTGATCCCCTTGAACTGGCATTCCCGTAGTCCTTCTGGAGTTAAAACGGGGAGATCATGAAGTCTTTCACGAAGGGATTTCGCCTGTGCATGCCATTCTTTCAGCGTTTCAGGGCGATGAAAAGTAAATACCTCCCTGGACCTGGGTTTTGGATCCTTCAAGTCAGTGAACCGGGTGATCGTACCAGTGGATTCATAAGCGAATGAAAGCGGTTCGTTGTTGAAGTATTTCAGCTTACTCCGGGCATATTCTTCCGCCTGGTCCTCATGATATATCAAACGTTGGCCTTCACTTTCTTTCTTAGCTTCGATCACCCCCATCGGATACCTATCCACAAAAAGAATATAATCCGTCGGCCCTACTTCTGTCTGATACCCCCTCACCGCAATTCCTAAACCATCAGCAAAGTTAATCTCATCCTTATTCTGGATGGTCCAACCGGTTTGGACGAGGAGAGCATCTATCTGATCCCTGGCTTTTTGTTCCGGGAATTGATTATCAGGCATAAGGGAGAATAAGGGAGTAAATATAAGGAATTATGGGGAAATAAAGAATGTGGCCTTGTTTGTCCGAAATAATTATGTGGTCATTCAACACGATTTAAAGTTAGGCGGATTCTGACAAATCCTTCATTAATAGATGCTGTTTTTAAATAAAATCATTCTCCATTTTAATTCAATCTTAAACCATTATAAGTATCAACAAATTGACAATTCTCATTAATTGTGGGACCAAATACAACTACTCTTTGAATAGTTTCATTTGGTCAATATTTGCTTCAAAGTCAATCTTTTCAAGCGAAATACTTATTTCTTTCTCTTTATATTCAATTAAAATACTGTTGTAGTCGCCGGGCTTTAATATATATCTAAAGCTGTTTGAAAGTGAGTTATAATTATTTATATAAAATAATAGAAATTTATCTATCTCAGTCAGTGATTTTAAGTTTTTGATTCTACCTTTTTGGAAGAATTTAACAGTTGGCTTTATTTTGACTTTAAAATCCTGATAATCATCCTCAGCAGGAAATAAATTTTGTTCATGCTTAGTTAATTGAAAAAGTGAATTTTCTTTTGTCGCAATTAAAAACACACCATGTTCAAAGCCACCTCTTCTTTGTCGTTTATTTTCAGCAATTTTTTCGATTTCCTCAAGTGATATTCCAAATGTTTTGCATGCACCTATAATGACTTCAAACAGATCAGCTAATTCTTCGATTGTATTATCATTATTTTTACTCCAATAGAATTCGAAAGCTTCTTCAATCGCCTTTTCCTTTAATAGTTTAAGTAATTCACTTGGCAGAACTTTTATACTAATTGCAGTTTCAAATTGGCTTTCAATTTTTACTGGGATTTTATCTCTTACCAATTTATAAAACTCTTTTGGATTATACGATAATTCCAGTGGATTCTGACATCTTACTATTACACCTTTTGATTTTAATACATAATACGGATGAGAAAGAATGCTACCTTCAATATCTACAACACAACCATTTAATTTCGCAAAAACTCCAATCTCTTCAATAAACTCCTTTTCTCTCAAAAGGTCAACATTTAAGCATAATTTTATTCTGTTCTTTTTGTGTTGAGTAATATCTAAATTTTTATATTCTTCAAAATCCGCTTTGGACTTAATTGTTACTTTCTTCTCGGAAAAGATGACTTCAGTGTAATCAGTTGTTGAATCATAAATTTCATCGATAGAATAAAACCAAGGGAGTATTTCCGGGTATCCTATCTTGTTATTAATAAAAAACATTACTGTTGCCGGTTTCTCCAGGTCATCCACCAAAGATTGTGTGAATATAGCAATTTCAAAAATTTGATGTTCCGATATTGATTGCTTCCAATCATAATTTATTCCAGCATCTTTTGCATACCAGTTGCCATTTTGATGAACATCAACATACTTATATTTACATCGCAATTTCTTTGTGATTTTTTTCTTTTGAGTTTCAACTTCAAAAGAATCATGTGGATAAAAATAAAGTCCTTCAACAATGCCCCATGTTGAATCAATACGTACTCGGCCCAAATTTGGTTTTGCATAAGCTAAAACACCGGACACTGATACAATAAACTCATGTATCAAAAAACAAAATTGGTCACAGTTTAATCCACTATTTTTAAACCTTTGTGATTCCTTAATTAAAAATTCAATAGCATCTTCTATTACAAAAATTGCATCGGTTCTTGGAAGGAGTAATCCCTGTTTATCAATTACATCAGTTCTAATTACAATTGGGGTAAGGAGTAGTTTTCTCATATCCGATCTTAATGTAAGATCGACTTCGCCTAAAGCAAGTTTCTCTATTATATCTTCGTTTTCAAGTATATATACTTGCCAAAAGGGAAATTTAAGTTCACGAAATTTTTTTACACAAGAGATCTTTGGCCAATTTTTCCTCACGGTACCTATCGTTTCAAGAACTTCAAATTCTATTGGTTCTTCGTGAGAAATAAAACTTTTATCCCATTTTGTTTTATTCCATTCAATCCCAGGTTTAGAACCTTTTATATAATTACATTCTTCATCAATTTGTAAAATCCAAAACATCGTTCCATCCCAAAGCCATTCAATATGAACTCTATTATCAATTTTACTAAACCAGGAGGCAACGAACTGTAAACTTTTATTTAATGTATCAGTATTTAAACAAGTGTAAATAGAATAGTCAAACTTCAAAAGCTCACCTAATGTAGCTTTAATTTTCTCAACATTAATCTTCTTTTCTGAAATTATCTCCTTTTCAATTAACCAAGAATCTTTTTTGGGTGTTTCTCTTCGCTCATTTGATAAATGACCTTGTATGATAGGCTTACAATATTTCTGTATAATGAGCGCCATCTTATTAGTAGAATTGCTCTTTTTTGAGAAATCCTTGAAAATCTTATTAATTGCATCATTAATATTTTCAGTTTTTGGCTTACAAATTACACTTAAATATTGACCTCGTTCCTCAAAGCTTTCGTTTACAGCACTTGATCTTATTATTGTTAAATCAATATCTTTTCTAAAAAAATACTCTTCAATAATGGAATAAACTGTAATTTCTTTTGCTTTCGAATTAACTGAATCTAACCATAAGAAATAGAAATCACTTGTTAGAACAATAAACTCAGGAGTAGATAAATTATATTTAAACAAGTTATATGCTTTAGCACCTGAATTTTCAATAGTTGATTTACTAAAATCATGACTAAATAATATATACTCATTCAAATTTGACATCAGAAATCTTTAGTTATTCTTATTTGGAATCAGGTTTTTGAGCTGCCCCAAAAAGAATTTTTGCAACTTCTGATAATTTACCAATTGCAAAATCGGAAAAATAACCAGATAAAAATCCTATACCAAAAATTGTACTGAGTTTATTTAATGAAGCAGGATCAAAAACATTAATAAGATTTGAGGAAATCAAAACAACAATTGCAAATGAGAACCCACCTGAAAGATGAGGTGTGAATAATCTCCATAATCGGCGATCTTCATTCCAAATATTCTTAGCTACAGAATGATACAACCATTTAATTGCGAAGAGGACGCCACCAAAAGTACCCCCGAGCCAGGCAAACGCATATTTCCTAAAAACAAGGTCTGTAAAGAATATGCATTCTTTCCAAAAAATTATTAGTAAGATTATGCTTGGAATACTTAAGAATATAATGGCCAAATATATTGCTTCAATTATAATGGTCCTTTGCGCTTTGATAGGGTACCGAGTTTCCCAACTCCCAGCACTTCTACCATCATTTGGATCATCTGGAGCAAAATCTGAAGTAGTCTCTGGGTTAGGATTCATGATGTACCTTTATTTTTTTAAACTCCGCTATTGTTTTTTTTATTATTTGGTACTCAGGGAATTTTTTCCAGTCATATTTACTTGGAAGTCCTTTATAATGGGCAATTATTTGTCTAAAGATTTGACTTGGGAATTCTTCTCTTATTGCAACGAAATGCTTATTATCTTGGGTTCGATAATATAAGTAATCCAATTTATTAACATTAAAATTTGCAATCTCTGCAATGTTTTGAATTTCATGCCATTTTAAATTAGGTGTAAAATAGTACTGAAATCCATCAATCAAATTATATTCACAGGGAACGAGATGTAAATGAGCATAATCTACACCACAACCAGTTTTAGAACATTTAGCTGATGGACCATGTTCAAAGATTACAGTGTTACCATATACTGAATCTTGAATAGATTTAATGGTATTAATTAATTGATCTAATTCAAAATGCTTCTCTTTAGTTAATTGACTGAAATTTAAGATTTCTTCCTTAGGAACGATCAATACCCATCCCTCGATAAACGATCCAAGTGATGGAATCACAGTGAAATGTTCTGTCTCATAAAGCAGGGTGTCATACATTTCTTCGGTAAAAAACTTCTTATTAATCATGGTAGGAAATGTTAAAAACCTATTTTGATATTTTCATAAAGATATCTTATACAAATATAACTATAATTGGTAAAATTCTTTATTTTAGAAAGAGTATTTTAACTTAATGTTTTCCATCACAACTCCGTAACCTTCCGCATAATCTCCCGCTTGCTTGCTTTATCGAACCCTGCGAAGCAGTTCTGGTTGGTTATTTGATTGAAGGTTGTGGTAGTCATCAGGTCGAATTTACCTCAAATGGCTGATTGGGTGCCTTCAATTCTGCACGATAATTCCAAAATTGACATATTATATGGACCATTATGAATAAGGCAACTGGTTTTTCTCTTCGTTGCGTCAAGGATGAATGAAACTTTTATAAAGGGTGATTTTCCAATTAAAACGACTTTTACCGTCCCCCCTACCGTCCCCTTTAAAAAAAATACCCATGTAAATTATTAATCTACACGGGTTTAGCCTTAAAAATCCGTCTCCCCGCCAGGATTCGAACCTGGGACCCATTGATTAAGAGTCAATTGCTCTACCAACTGAGCTACGGAGAGTTTTGAGCCGGCAAAGGTAAAAAAAAATCATTAAATTTGCTGTGATGATTGAAAAAGAACCCAAAGAGGAATCTGCCTTACGCGTTAATAAAGGGATAGATCAGCCCTCTGCACTGAATCCGGAGGCGGCGCGCAAATTCAGGGATTCCCGCCCGAAAGAGCTGGAAGTAAGAGAATACCTGGAAGGAATCCGTGCCGGAAACCGGTCATTGCTCAGTAAGGCCATCACCCTGGTAGAAAGTTCACTACCCCGTCACCAGGAACTGGCCCAGCAGATCATCGGGGCCTGTGTGCCATTTTCGGGGAAATCTGTCCGCGTCGGCATTACCGGGGTCCCGGGAGTCGGCAAGAGCACTTTCATCGAGTCTCTCGGGAAATTTCTTACGGCGCAGGGAAACAGGATTGCCGTATTAGCTATAGATCCCAGCAGCCAGCGTACCAAAGGCAGCATCCTGGGTGACAAAACCCGGATGGAAGACCTGGCTAACGATCCAAATGCTTTTATCCGCCCTTCTTCATCAAAAGGAACTTTGGGAGGTGTTGCGCGAAATACACGCGAATCGATTATCCTTTGCGAGGCAGCGGGATTTAACATCATTTTTGTTGAAACCGTAGGTGTCGGCCAGTCGGAAACGGCCGTTCATTCGATGGTCGATTTTTTCCTCCTCCTGATGCTGGCCGGGGCAGGGGATGAGTTGCAAGGAATTAAGCGGGGAATCATGGAAATGGCCGATGCTATCGTGATCAACAAAGCCGATGGCGACAACATCCGAAAAGCTGAACTGGCCGCGATGGAGTACAAAAATGCACTGCACCTTTTTCCTCCTTCGCCTTCAGGATGGACACCCCTGGTGCTCACCGCATCATCTACAGATGGTAACGGAATTCCGGAGACCTGGAAGATGATCCTGGATTACCAGGCAATTGCAAGGGCTTCGGGATATTTTGAACAGCGGCGCAGGGAGCAATCCCTCCAAGCTTTTACGGATACCGTCGAAGAAGTCATCCGCCAACAATTTTACCAACATGCCCGGGTGACCAAACAACTGCCTCAGTTACGACAAGAAGTTCTATCCGGAAAAATAAGCCCTTATACAGCAGCTCAGATGCTCATTGGGAAGTATTTGAAGAAGTGAGAGAAGTCGGCAGTCGGCGGACTGCCTTATAACTAATTCACCATATCACTGTTTCACCGTATCACCGTATCACTGTTTCACGCTTATTATGAATCAATGACGCAATAATACTAAGTCCGAGGATCACCGATATGACGACCAGGGATTTATTTGTCGATATTTCGTAGAAATCATGGCTGAGCATTTTCAGCCCGATAAATCCAAGCAATGCTGCCAGGCCGACCTTGAGGAAGAAGAATTTACTAAAGAAGTGCGACACCAGGAAGAACAGGGACCTGAGGCCCATGATGGCAAAAATGTTGGAGAAAAAGACGATGTAAGGATCGCGTGTTACGGCGAAAATTGCGGGGACTGAATCGACTGCAAAGATCAGGTCACTGAACTCGATCACCATCAGTACAATAAATAAGGGAGTGACGTAAGTTTTCCCGTTTATCTTCAGCCAGAATTTATGCCCTTCAAAATGGGAATGGACCGGGAAAAATTTCCTTGTCAGCCTGACCATGACGTGATGTTGAACATCGATCTTTTCTACCTTTTTCTTAAGGAAATCTATAAGCATCCTTACCGCCGTGAAGACCAGGAAGATTCCAAAAATAAGCATCACCCAGGCGAATTTGTAAATGATGGCCGATAAGGAGAAAATGAAGATGAAGCGCATAATAATAGCCCCGAGGATTCCCCAGAACAGTACCTTCTTATAATATCTCTCAGGAACTTTAAAGGAAAGGAAGATAAGAAGAATGACGAAAACGTTATCCAGGCTGAGCGAGTATTCAATGATATAACCTGTTATATATTGAAGGGACAGGTTTTTATTAAAAACTTCCTTGGCCTGGTCAAATGTCAGGCCTTCAATATTGATAGGATGTTGAAATTTCTCAATAGTTTCGCGGAGTTCGGAAATATTTTTTATTCCATGGATCATGTCCCCATTAAAGCGGATAAAGAAGTAAAACCCGATGGCAAGGCTGACCCATATAGTTGTCGATATGATTGATTCCTTCAATGAAACCACACGGCTGTGTTTACTGAATACACCCAGGTCGATGAAAAGCAACAGGAGGATCGAAACCAGGAATATTGAAAAGAAGATCACTTCATTACTAATAGCCATATTGAATGTTGGTTATTTGTGCAAATTTAAATATTGTTTTTAAACCGTTTCTATATTAGCCAATATAACCGGTTGATATCTTAAAATTTTATATGTTTGCCGTCCTTTTTACTAAAACCAAACTAACAGTGGCGCTCATGAAAGCTTTCACCGAAATGAACCCCAACCCTTTGGTTCAGTATCTGAATAAGCCTGCTGAAGAATTCACCAGGCAGGACATCATGAAATATGTTGAAGACAACAACATTGAGATGATCAATTTCAGGTATGTGGGCTGGGATGGACGGTTGAAAACCCTGAATTTTATCATCAGCAGCCGCCAGCACCTTGAAACAATCCTGACGATGGGGGAGCGAGTGGATGGCTCCAGTCTTTTTTCATTTATTGAAGCAGGTTCCAGCGATCTTTACGTGATCCCCAAATACCGGACGGCCTTTGTTAATCCGTTTACCGAAATACCCACCCTTGATATCATTTGTTCTTATTTTAATAAAGATGGAGAGCCTTTGGAAAGTTCACCCGAATATATTCTGATAAAAGCCGACAGGGTATTAAAAGAAAAGACGGGATTTGAGCTCCAGGCCATGGGTGAGCTGGAATATTACGTGATCAGCCTGAAGGAAGGTCTATATATGGCAGAGGACCAGCGTGGTTACCACGAATCGATGCCGTTCACCAAGTGGGAACATTTACGCACAGAAGCCATGCAGGCCATTGCTCAGGCCGGGGGCCAGATCAAATACGGACATACTGAGGTGGGCAATTTTGAGGTGGGTGACCTGATGTATGAACAGAATGAGATCGAGTTTTTGCCATGTCCGCTGGAGAGTGCAGCCGAGCAATTGCTCATCGCCAAATGGATTCTCCGCACACTGGCTTACAAATACGGGGTGCGGGTGTCGTTTGCGCCTAAGATCACGCCCGGTAAGGCAGGCAGCGGGCTGCATATACATACCAGGCTTATGAAAAGCGGAAAGAATGTGATGATAGAAAAAGGCAGGCTTAGCGATACTGCAAAGAAAATGATAGCCGGCTTCCTGGATCTTTCCCCTTCGCTGACTTCTTTCGGTAATATCAACCCAACCTCTTATTTCCGACTGGTTCCTCACC
This sequence comes from Bacteroidales bacterium, assembly GCA_023229505.1. Classification (NCBI taxonomy): domain Bacteria; kingdom Pseudomonadati; phylum Bacteroidota; class Bacteroidia; order Bacteroidales; species Bacteroidales bacterium. Next base: position 19,383 of record JALNZD010000058.1, read on the forward strand.
AGGAGGCGCCGACGAATATATGCTGGGGCGACCGCAACCGCTCTGTACTCGTGCGGGTTCCTTTGGGGTGGACGGGTAATGTCAATATGGTCCATATGGCCAACCCTCTGGAAGAGGCCCCTGAAAATAATTTTTATGAAAAGCAGACGGTTGAATATCGCGGAGCTGATGGCACGGCCGATATTTACCTGCTGATGGCCGGCCTGGCCGTCGCAGCAAGACACGGGCTGGAAATGAAGGACTCATTGAAATACGCCGAACGCACTTACGTCGATGTCAATATTTTCAAAGAAGAGCATAAAGAACGGCTGACAGGTGTTTCACAACTCCCGACATCGTGCTGGGAATCGGCTGAAGCCCTTGAAAAGCAAAAACCTTTTTATTTAAAGTACGGCACTTTCTCTGAAGGGATGATCGAATGGATTATCCGGTACCTGAAATCCTTCAATGATAAAAACCTCCGACGCGACATCGGCCAGAATGAAGAAAAGATCATGAAGCTGGTGGAGCAGTATTTCCACTGCGGGTAGAGGGTTCCAAATTTCAAATTTCAAATTCCTTCTTCAGCATTTCGACCCACTTTTCGAGCCGTTCAGCAGTTTTTGCCGACTGGTTCTCCTGGTCAAGAATGAGCCCAACAAAAGCATTGTCGCGGAAAGCTTCCGATTCGATAAATATATACCCGTTTTTGTGCCACTTTCCTACAACCAGGGCTTTGTCTTTAATTTTATTGTAAAGCATTCCTACGCCGTCAGCAAAACTATCCGGGTAGGTATCCTGATCGCCAAGTCCGAATAATGCAATCTTTTTCCCTTTCAGATCAGTTTTTTCCAGGATTTCGGAAAAATCTTCCCAATCGTCCTGCATTTCACCAACTCCCCAGGTTGGGGTACCGAAAATGAGGTAAGGGTATTTTTCAAGGTCTTTTTTAGTCGCAACATCTACATTGATCAAATCAGCATTTTCCCCACCAAGCAGTTGCTGCAGTTTTTCAGCCACCATTTCGGTCTGCCCCGTGGAAGAGCCGTAAAAGATCCCTATCTTTTTATCGGACATCGATCATTGAATTGAAAGTCGCGGCAAAATTAAGAATAATTATTTTGATGCAGACTGAATTCAAATTACAACTCCTTTCTCTTATACGTGATCCTCGTTCTGACTTTTTGCATTTCACGTTCAATAACCAGGTCGGCAAGGGAAGAAGAGATCTCTTCGGTGGGTTGTTCAGTCATCACCTGGTGGAACTTCGATTCTGATACATCAAGGCGGTACATAGCCTGGCAAAGTTTCTCGAAGTTGTTCTGCATCATGTGCTCTATTAAAATCGCCAGTTTTTCCCGGATCATGTTCCGGTCAACACTGCTTACCGGGATGATCATGCCTTCTTCCTGGCTGCCCAGATCCTTGTTGATCAGGCTGGCAAGTTGTTCGTTTTCATCCATCTTATTTTTTCCCTTTCACCACCTGGAAAGTCCGATGGATATTGAAACCTATATGAATATCACCATTCAGCCAGTTGCCCGTTGTCCCGGGAATGAATTGTTCTTCTATTAATCCCTGGGAATTAGTCAGGTAAATCTGGAATATATGGCCTCCTGTTTCCAGGTCGATACCAAAAGAAAGGGTATTGTAAAATTCTTCCTGAGTCTGGCCAGGCATCAGGAAATAAGATTCACCGGTAATAGCCAGACGTTTGGTCAGTTTTATCCTGCCCCCCATACCTACTGCCCAGACATCGTTCTGGTCATAGATAGTGGGCACCAGGTTCCGATGGATAAAAGTGGGCATGAGCTGGAACGATAACCTTGAGCCGAATTTGCGGGCGATAAGGATCTGATGTACATATTCCATCCTGGAAGAGAAGTAATTTGTTCGTTCCGGATATTGCCATTTCAGCGAAGTGATGGCCAAGTTGGAGAAGTAAGTCATAGTGAAGGGCATATTCCTGTAGCCCTTACTTTGTCGCAGGATCTTTACCTTAATGAAACCATCATAAGTCTTTCTCACAGAGCTTCTCCCAAAACCGACTGAAAGCCAGTCCGTAAATCCGTAATCGAAACCGAAACGGATATTGGCCTGGTCAAGACCGAAGAATTCGTAAGCGCCGGAATTGAGTCTGCCAAAATGGTGTGATATGATGAAATTCAAAGCGCCTTTTGGCGGAAGTTCGATCGTTTGACCGTTAATCAGACTCGTTGCTTTAAAGGTAGCATAAGTATATTCAGTTTTTTTCGACTCATCTTCATTGAGAAGATCCATCAGATCCTGGGCGACAACCCTGGAACCGAGCAGTATGAAAAGCAGTGCAAAAAGCCTGATCTGTTTTTTCATTTCTAATAGGGGTTAAAAGTGAATTCAGGAGATGTTACCGGCTTCCGACAATAGATCCGTTTTCCATGATAACATCCGTGCCGTTATAACCGGTGCAAAGACCTTTGATCTTGACATTCTTGAAAGGGTTGATGCCTTTAGCAGCCTGGTGAAAGGCCGGGAGCATAGTGACCCTGATGCCTTCATCACCAAAATCGCCCTTTCGAAATGCGAAGACCACGATCACAAGGTTGTCGACTGTTTCCACCCGCATGATGCTTCCCTCGACCTCGATGACTTTCCCGGTATATTTCGGATCAGCGATTTCTTTATTCATGGAATAATCTGTCCATAACCGCTTGGCAGCGATAGAGAGATCGGCTTTCTCTTTTACATAGTCGGGATGAGGTTTGTTGTAAACGTATTTGTAAACAATGAAAGCTGCTGCACCTGCCAGGATTATCAGCACTAATGCTATTAAACCGATTTTTTTCATAACTAAATTGTTAGATTGTCAAATTGTTCTATTGTCAAATTGTTCTATTGTTAAATTATTATTCCCGAACTTAAACCTAGAACCTTGAGCCCCCTCTAAAAAGGGACATTTATTAAAAATGAAAAAATACTGATTATCGATAAAAATATGACTTTGGAAGATTGCAAATTCAAATTTGGTTGAAAATTGATTTGTAAAGAAAAATAA
>JALNZD010000059.1 GCA_023229505.1 Bacteroidales bacterium
CGATTATTTTTCTTTACAAATCAATTTTCAACCAAATTTGAATTTGCAATCTTCCAAAGTCATATTTTTATCGATAATCAGTATTTTTTCATTTTTAATAAATGTCCCTTTTTAGAGGGGGCTCAACTTTGAACTTTGAATTTAAAGAGAGTCGCCATCACCGGGCCGGAATCGACTGGCAAATCAGAGCTGACAAAGCAATTGGCCGGTTATTATCAGACGCTCTGGGTTCCTGAAGTTGCCAGGGAATACCTTGTCAATCTCGGCAGAGCTTATGTGTTTGAAGATATTTTAGCGATAGCAAAAGAACAGTTAGAACTGGAAAATACAATAGCTGAAAAAGCTGAAAAAATCTTGTTTTGCGATACTGACTTCCTGGTCACGAAGATTTGGAGCAGCTATAAATACGGCAAATGTGATCAATGGATCGAAGAAAAGGTAAAAAGTCATATCTATGATTTATATTTGCTTTGCGACATCGATTTACCGTGGGTGGAAGACCCGTTACGGGAGCATCCGGGAAAGCGGGAAGAATTATTCGGCTTGTACCTGAATGCATTGCAGCAACTAAATGTTGATTTTGCCATTATTTCAGGCAAGAGCGAACTGAGGTTAAAAAATGCAATTTTAGCGGTGGAAAAGACGTTTTGAAATTTGAAATTGGAAATTTGGAACCTGGAACTTTAAACCAAAACCTGAAAGTCCTCTATTTGCCGCGTTGGTATCCGAACCGGTATGATCCGATGCAGGGACTGTTCATTGAAAGGCATGCAAGGTCTGTCTCAGGTCATGTGGACGTTGCGGTGCTTTATGTTCACCAGGATGACAGGCTTGTGAAGGAAAGAATGGAATTTGAGCGGTTACGGGATGATGAGCTGTTGCAGTTGAAAATCTATTATAAACCTTACCGGTTTTCAGTTCCAGTTATTAAGCCATTGATAAATTTTTGCAGATATCTAAGGTATCATTACCGGGGATTAAAGATGATAAAGAAAGAGTTTGGCCGGCCTGATCTCATCCATGTCAATGTTTTAACCCGTCTGGGAATGGTGGCTTTATTTTACAAATGGATGAGCGGAACGCCCTATGTCATCACCGAGCACTGGACCCGCTACCTCCCGCAAATGGATAATTACAAAGGCGCATTTCGAAGAGTGATAACCAGGCTGGCAGTGAGAAAAGCTTCAGCCGTCATGCCGGTTACGGAAAACCTGAGGAAAGCGATGGAAAGCCATGGATTGAGAAACAGAAATTACCTGGTCATTCCCAATGTTGTTGATATGGAAATATTTGATATAAGGGAAGGTATTTCCGGGAGGGCGAAAAAGAGTTTCATCCATGTTTCCTGCTTTGAAGACAAGCAAAAGAATATTTCAGGTATACTCCGGGTTTTAAAACGACTTTCAGAGCAGCGGACAGATTGGGTCTGCCACATGGTAGGGGAAGGAATTCATCTGAATGATCTTGTTAACTTTGCCAAAGTGTTGAATATTGAGGGCAAGTTTGTAATATTTCATGGGTTAAAGGAAAATGAAGAATTGGCTAAACTGATGGCAGAGGCTGATTTCCAGGTTATGTTCAGCCGGTTTGAGAATCTGCCCGTAGTCATACTTGAAAGCTTTGCCTGCGGTGTCCCGGTATTGTCGACAGATGTCGGGGGCATCAGCGAACACATCAATAATGAGCTGGGTTTGCTTATCTACAGTGAAGACGAAGATAAATTACTCGAAAAGATTAGTCTTATGCTCGATAATCATGAGAAATACGATAAAATAAAGATCAGGGAATACGCTAAGAGTCATTTTAGTAAGGAAGTGATCGGAGCACGGCTATTTGACGTATATCTTTCAATAATTAAAAATTAAAAATTAACGAATAACCACTAACCACTAACTAATAACCGTCTTGTTCGGCAAGATCCTCAATACCTTCGGTGCCAGGGCGCTTTCAGCGGTGATCAACCTGCTGATCGCCATCATTTTATCGCAGTACCTTGGTCCGGCCGGAAAAGGAGTCCAGAGCCTGATCATCACTACAATTACCTTTGTGCTGGTCTTTGCAAACCTGGTGGGAGGAGGTACGCTGGTTTACCTCGTTCCCAGGCATGCACCTGCTTTGTTGATCCTTCCCTCCTATCTATGGACTATACTGATCGGCTTGGTTTCTTATTTCGTTTTGCGCTTTTTTCCGGTTGTCGACGAATCGTTCATCTTGCATATCTGTGTCCTGTCGGTTTTAAATTCGTTCGTGTCAATCCATACATCGATCCTAATAGGAAGAGAGAAGATCGGCACATCGAACCTGATCAGTTTATTTCAACCTTGCATCCTCATCCTCAGCTTGCTGATCTTTTTCACGCTCAAGGATGAGCCGGGGATCTTGGATTACATCTATTCTCTTTACTTTTCATTTGGCCTTTCGGTGCTGGTCAGTTTTGCATACTACAAAAAATATTGTGGAAGGATTAGTTTATACAGGCTCAAGGATTACCGGCAAATAGCTGTTGAGATGGTCCGCTATGGCATTCTGAACCAGGTTGCCCATATCACCCAAATGCTCAGTTTCAGGTTGAGCTATTATGTCCTGGATCATTATCATGGTGAGGCGGCTGTCGGTGTCTACTCCAACGGCATTTCGCTGGCTGAATCGATCTGGCTTATCGCTAAAAGTATTTCGATGGTCCAGTATTCAAGGATTGCCAATATTGATAACAGAGTTGAGGCTGCGAGACTCACGGTAAGGCTGATCAAATTCAGCATTGCTGCCAGCCTGATAATTCTCATCCCCCTGATGTTGCTGCCTTCTTCATTCTATGTATTTATTTTCGGGGAAGGATTTTCGGGTACACGTATGGTGATCTGGACTTTGGCTGTCGGTGTGCTGGTTTATAATTTTTCCATCCTGGCCGGCCATTATTTTTCCGGGACCGGCCGCTACCAGGTCAATGCCATGGCATCTTCGCTGGGGCTTGTTGCATCGGTTATTCTTTATTTCACCCTTATCCCGAAATTCAGCCTGTCCGGAGCAGGTTGGGCAACCTCATTATCTTACCTGATAACGACTATTATTCTGATGACCCTGTTCAACAGGGAAAATAAATACTGGTATAAAGATCTTATTCCTTCGCGGGGAGATGTCGCCCAAATTAAATCTGAACTTATTAATATCATGCAAAAAAAGAAGCGATCATAATTTCGCTGCCTGCACGTGCATCCAGTCGAAGTTCCTTTCCCTTCCAAGGCTTACCCATCCTTCATCTTCCCAAAATTGCCACCATTTATTATATACAGGTTGGGCGAAAGAGGCTTTATCGCGTCCCCAGTCAAGTTTATTCCTGCCCGGATCGAAATCCACCGCAATGCCCCAACTATGCATCGACCATTTTGTTCCGCCGCGTATCGGTCTTTCATTATAACAACCTCCCCATGAATCAAGGCGGAGCTCACGGATTTTATCAGGTCCGTAATAATTAAAGACATTTGTAAGCACTCTTTTCATGCTATCATGTACTTTCTGGTGGCAGGAGAAAGAGTTGACCGAAGTTTGCAAATCCCAGGAAAGCCGGTGCGTGTATGGAAGCTGAAGTTTAACCAGACTCGAGCCTTTTGGGCCATAGAAAGCATCAAAACCAGCCGTGTACTGGACAGGCCAATTGTTAGGGTTGACCGGCGAGCGTTCCTCAGGGCGCCAGGGATCAGGCAATTGACCGTTTTCTTTTAGATAAAGGTATTGGTTAAGGGCATATTCAGTCTGTGAACCCCAATAGCCATCAATATCTCCGGGGCTGATGCCATTTTCCTGGCAGAGAAGCTGAATAAAACCGTGAATTTTACGGGAGATATTCCAGCTTTTTTCTAATCCGGTGATTTTATTGAGTGCTGATTCAGTGCCGCTGCCGGCAACACCATCTACCTCACCTGAGTAAAGACCTCTCTTTTTGAGCTCTTCCTGGACAAATTCAATTCTTTTTTTCATAAATAATTAATTTAAAGGTGATTAATGATGGTTTTCATGACTTTGGGAAGAGCGGGACTTCATCTCGCGGGATGGAGTTCCTTTGTGAAAGCGAATATCGACCTGAAAAGACCCGGAGGGTTCAACAGGGGCATCCAAAGGTTTTCCCCCGGTTTGGCCTGGTAAATAAACAGCACATAAGGTATGTGCGATGTGGAAGATATGCTGGTGAAAGGATAAGGGGCATCCATGCAGGATGCCGGCTAAAACCTCATAACGGATAGTTTCAGGGTTACGGGCATAATCGTGCCAGACAACCACGGAATTCTCATGTACCAGATGACTGAAAACTTTTTGCGTATCGTTTTTAACCATTTCAAAGTGGTGGTCGCTATCGATGAAAATAAGATCAAATTTTTGGTTTAAAGATTGAAAATCAAAGGATAGGGTGTTACCATCCAGGTGCCTGATATTAGGAATGTTTTTAGAATAGTATTTATGGAGATCGATATAGTGTTGATTTAAACCCTTATTCTTCATTTCATCCTCAGAAAGATTCAGGGTAAAGCAAATCCCGGCAACTGAAGCAACATTAGCTACACTTTCGCCTCGCCAGGTACCGATCTCGAAATAGCTGCAATGAGGGATCCTGCGAGCCAGTTTTTTCAGTAATGCCAGATCGGTTGGCAGGGATCCGCCATCAAGGAAAGCAAACGGGTCAATCGTTTCTGAAAAATCCCCGAATAACTCTTCGGCCTTGATGACGGGTAGGCCGTATTGAAATCCATATTTTTTAATGACTTCATTTTTCCAATACTGGTCTTCTTCCAGGACCTTATTCAGCAGCCAGGGGTTCCGGATGAGGACACTGAGGGCTCGGAAGGCTTTTGAGATTTTGGACATGAGCAGAGATTTACTGAAATCAAAGGTACTAAAAAGGGATAAAATGGACTCAATCCCAAGGAATGGAGTCCTCTTATGCACTTTTTCAACATTAAATTATTCATAAGTTTCCTGACTTGCCCGAAAAATAAAGGATTCCTGATGTTACCTTTGCGAAAATTTTATGCTTGGTAACGGCAGAAAAATATACTGAAGACAGCATTAAATCGCTTGACTGGCGGGAACATATCCGGCTCAGGCCTGGTATGTATATCGGAAAGCTCGGTGACGGGGCAGCCCAGGATGATGGCATTTACGTCCTGATGAAAGAAATACTTGACAATTGCATCGATGAACATGTCATGGGATATGGAACCCGGATCGATGTTACGATCAGGGAAAAAATCGTTACCATCAGGGACTTCGGCCGTGGGATGCCCCTCGGTAAAGTGATTGACTGTGTATCCAAAATCAATACAGGGGCAAAATACGATTCCAAAGTTTTTAAAAAAGCTGTCGGACTGAATGGCGTGGGCTCAAAAGCAGTCAACGCCCTGTCGTCCTATTTCAAAGCCCAATCGATAAGGGAAGGGAAAACCAAAATCGTCGAATTCGATAGAGGAGAACTCATACAGGATCATAATATTGTCGACTGCGACCTTCCTCAAGGCACCGAAATCTCTTTTATCCCCGATGATAAAATTTTCGGGCATTTTTACTATATCACCGAGTATGTAGAGAAACTGCTCTGGAACTATGCTTTTCTTAACAATGGATTGATACTTACCCTAAACGGGGAAAGATTCCAGGCAAAGAATGGATTGCTCGATCTGCTAAACCTTTATCTCAATGGAAACGGCGGAGCAAATTACCCAATCATCCATATAAAAGATGATGACTTTGAATGCGCCTTCACCCATAGTTCGAAACAATATGGGGAAGAATATTATTCTTTCGTCAACGGCCAGTTCACACCCCAGGGCGGTACCCATCTCCAATCTTTCCGTGAAGGCATCGTTAAAACCATCAGAGAATTTTACAATAAGGATTACGATACCAACGATATCCGCGCTTCCATCATGGCTGCCATCAGCCTTAAAGTGCAGGAACCTATCTTTGAATCGCAGACCAAGACCAAGCTGGGTTCCATGCACATGGAACCTAACGGGCAGACTATACGTAATTATATGATGGATATTATCAAGAAAAATCTCGATAATTACCTGCATAAAAACCCGGATACCGCTGAAGCACTGCAACTTAAAATACTTCAATCGGAAAAGGAACGGAAAGATTTAGCTGACATTAAGAAACTTGCCAAAGAAAGCGTAAAAAAGGCGAGCCTTCATAATAAAAAGCTTCGTGACTGCAAAGTTCATTATAACACCAACCATGAAGACCGGCTGGAAAGCACCATTTTTATCACTGAAGGCGACAGCGCCAGCGGTTCTATTACCAAAGCGCGCCAGGTCAGCACGCAGGCCGTCTTCAGCCTGAAAGGCAAACCGCTTAATGTATATGGCCTGACGAAAAAGATCGTTTACCAGAATGAAGAGTTCAACCTTTTGCAATCGGCCCTGAATGTCGATGAAAGCATTGAAAACCTCCGTTACAACCTGGTTGTAATTGCCACTGATGCCGATGTGGATGGTATGCACATCCGCCTGTTGCTGATGACCTTCTTTCTGCAGTTTTATCCCGATCTTGTTAAAGCCGGACATCTTTACATCCTCACGACGCCCCTATTCAGGGTCAGGAATAAGAAAGAAACCATCTATTGTTATTCGGGGGAAGAAAAGCAACAGGCACTCAATAAATTAGGGCAAAATGCTGAAATCACGCGTTTCAAAGGGCTCGGGGAAATATCCCCCGGGGAATTCAGCTATTTCATCGGCACTAATATGCGGCTTGAACCCGTCCTTATGGAAAGAGAATCCTCTATTAAAACCCTCCTTGAATTCTACATGGGAAAGAACACCCCGGACCGGCAAAACTTTATCATTGACAACCTGAGACTGGAAGAAGATATAGTGCCCGAGGAAGCAGTAAATATGATACAGTTCTGAGTTCTGAGTTCTGCCAACTGCCAACTGTCAACTGACTTCAAATCTTCCTGAACGCTTTCCCCAACTCTTTAATGATATCCCCCGCAATCATTGACTCCACCCCTTGTTCTTTAGCTGCCAGATCGCCAGCCAGTCCATGTAAATAAACTCCGATCAGGCAGGCATCCCTGGGATGATATTTTTGTGCTAAAAGACCAAGGATCAGTCCTGTGAGCACATCGCCGCTTCCTCCGGTGGCCATTCCCGGGTTCCCGGTAGTATTGAACCAGCAAATCCCATCAGGACCACAAATACATGTTTGCGCGCCTTTCAGTACCATATAAACACCATATTTAATGCAGAATTCCCTTTGCAACTGGTTCCTGTGGAAGTCATCTTTAGCTTTCCCTGCCAGCCTTTCAAATTCTTTAGGGTGAGGTGTAAAGACACTATTCTTCGGGACAAAAGGTATCCAGGTTTTATTTTCTCCCAGAATAGTCAGCGCATCGGCATCAAATAACAAGGGAACTACCGAATTCTGGATCAGGAGCTTCAGGGCTTTTTTGGTTTTTTCATGGAAGCCAATCCCAGGGCCAATACCGATAGCCGTGAAAGGTGCCAGGTCAGGCAATTGGGAGAAGCAATCCTCATCCGGATCGATGGTTACCATCGCTTCGGGAACTAAGGTCTGAATTACCTGGTAACCTTTAGCCGGTGTATGCGCATGCACCAGTCCAACTCCCGACCGCAGGCAGGCTTTTGAAGCCAGTACCGAAGCTCCCATTTTGCCATAACTGCCTGCAATAAGCAAAGCATGGCCAAATTGCCCCTTATGGGCAAATTTTGTCCGTGGTTTAAGTAAAGAACCGGCCATCTTGCGGGTCAATAAGAAATTCTTAGCTTCAACCCGGTCAATAAACCCCTTCTGTAGGCCGATATCAAATAATTTCCAATTCCCCACAAAACTGTCGTTTTCCGAAAACATAAACGCCAATTTCGGAAGCTGGAAAGAAAGGGTAAAATCTGCCTGTATAACTGCACCGGCTTTGACATCCGTGTGCTCATCGCTGAATAGCCCGGAAGGCATATCAATGGCTACGACCAGCGCTTTGCTTTCGTTAATATGACGGATGACACGGGCCGGGAAATCCCTGACCGGTTTGCCCAATCCTGATCCGAAAATGGCATCAATCACTACATCATCAGGTAAAATCGGGGGCAGAACATCGCCGTCCCTCAGGTCCTTAAGGATCACATGCCCAACATTTTTCAAACGGTCATAATTGACCTGAAAATCATCTGAACATTTCTCCGCATACCTGATTATATAAATTTCGACATTAAAATTATTCAGGGCCATCAGCCGGGCGATGACCAGACCATCGCCGCCATTGTTTCCAAGCCCGCAAAATACCAGTAAACGGCGCTGGCTGTCCACCCTTTTTCTTAGCCATTGGTAACAGGTTGTGGCTGCTCTTTCCATTAAGTCAACTGAGGCAATGGGCTCATTGTCAATAGTATAGGTATCAGCTTCACGGATTTTTTCAATCGTCAGGATTTTCATGGCGCGGGCTTTATGCTTACAAATTTACGATTTCAATGCCCGATCTCAAAAGAAGATGAAAAGAAACTCAAACTGTCACGTTTGGCAGGACATCATCTTTACGTTAACTTTGGCGCTGATATGGGAAGAAGATCTTTCAGAAAGCAGCCCCTCCCCTTTTTAGAAAAGGTCGAGGTCATAGATGCAGGCGCAGAAGGCAAAGCGGTGGCGCGGGTAAATAACCGGGTAGTCTTTATCCCTTTTGGTGTGCCCGGGGATATTGTCGATGTCCAGGTGACGAAGAAGAAGAAATCATTTTTTGAAGCAAGGATCGTTCATTTCCACGAATACTCCCCTTTCCGCATAGAACCTGTCTGCGAACATTTCGGGCTTTGCGGCGGCTGCCGGTGGCAGAACATGAGCTATGATAAGCAATTGTTTTTCAAACAAAAACAGGTAAAAGACCATTTCGACCGGATCGGGAAATTTGATTATCCTGAAATCCGGCCGATCCTTGCTTCAGAAGATGTGTTTTTCTATCGTAACAAGCTGGATTACACCTTTTCCAGCCGGAAATGGTTCACCGGTCAAAAGCCGGAAACCGGGGAAAATACGGATTGCAACGGGATCGGTTTTCACCTTATCGGGATGTTTGACCGGATCATCGATATTGAAAAATGCCATTTGCAACCTGACCCTTCTAACGAGATAAGGCTGGCTGTCAGGGAGTATTCCTTATCTAAAGGGCTGAGTTTTTATAATGCCAAAACCTGGGAGGGTTTGCTCAGGAACCTGATCATCCGCAATACTTTATCAGGTCAGTTAATGGTGATCATCGTTTTCCGGGATGATGAAGAGGAGATCATTCGTGAACTTTTACAACATGTGAAAGAGACGATTCCAGCCATTACTTCCCTGATGTATGTCATTAATCCTAAGAAAAATGATGACATATCCGACCTGGAGATCAGGCTTTTCCATGGAAATCCATATATCCTGGAAGAATTGACTGCCTTTCATGCTGATGATCCCCAATTAAAATTCAAGATCGGGCCCGTATCGTTTTTCCAGACCAACGCGAAACAAGCTGCCCTGCTTTACCATGTCGCTGCAGAAATGGCCGGCTTCCAAGGCCATGAGACCGTTTACGATCTATATTCCGGTGCCGGTGCCATCGCGTGTTATGTGTCAAAATATGTGCGGAAAGTCGTTGGTTTGGAATCCATCCCGTCAGCAGTAGCTGATGCAGGTGAAAATGCAGTTTTGAATGGCATTACTAATGTCACTTTTCATGCCGGGGATATTGCAAAAATCCTGAACCAGGAATTCTTTGAAGCCAACGGCCTGCCTGACATCATCATTACCGATCCCCCGCGTAACGGCATGCATGGAAAGGTTATAGATCAAATCCTGGCAGCAATGCCTCAAAAAGTTGTTTATATCAGTTGCAACCCCGCCACACAGGCACGCGATATCCGGCTTATGTCAGACCTTTATGAAATCAAGGCTGTCCAGCCCGCTGACATGTTCCCGCACACGCAGCATGTAGAGAATGTGGTGCTTCTTGAGCGAGTGAAGAGTGAAGAGTGAAGAGTGAAGAGTGAAAAATGAACGGGGTAAAGCAAATATGAATTTTGGAACATTGGGACCCTGGAACATTGGAACCAGAAACTAGAAACAAAATACTTTCAGTCCAGGTTTTCCTTTTCCCTGCTCCAGTTCATTCTTCTTAAAATATCCCTTCTTCTGGCGATGAGGTCGGTCAGTTCAATGACCATATCGGCATTCAACTGCCTGGCCATAGGCAAGATGCCCAGGGTGGAAAAACTGTGCCGGAACTGGTTGCCGCCCACTATTCTGCTGACACTGATCAAAGCCGTAGCTTTCAATATATAAGGGGCAAGCACAAGGTTTTGCAGTGCATCTAAATCGCTCATAATAGTTGGGATGGTTTATTAGGAACAAAATTACGAAGAAGTTCATCCAGTTTAACTTCCTCCCCATCAACCTTTATAGCAGCTTTTGAATAAAATTCATGCCGGGTGTTCATATGATCCCGTATGAATGAAGGCAGTTGTTCGTGTGGAATATTCTTCAGCATCGGGCGGTTGTGTATTTTACCTGCCAGCCTTTTCATGATCGTATCAAACCCTGTATCAACATATACAGTTATGCCTTTTTGGTTCATTAGCGCCATATTATCAGCATAACAGGCTGTTCCTCCTCCCGTTGCGATCACAGTTTGCCGGTCATCCAGGTGATTGTACAGGATTTCCCGCTCCTTTTGCCTGAAAGCAGCCTCTCCGAATTTCTCAAAAAAACTTCCGATGGAATGACCGGTTGAAATTTCAAACATCTCATCCATATCATAGAAACGATAATTCAACCGCTCCGCCAGGTGTTTTCCCAGCGTCGTCTTGCCGGCACCCATGTAACCTATAATGAAGATTAACATCGTTTGGAAAAATAAGTCGCGAAAACTAATTCTGCAGCCTGACATTCGTCGTAATGCCGGATTTGACCTCGAATGATCTTTCGATGGTGAAAATGGAACGGTCGACATAACGCGAGCGAAAAACCGCGCGATACAAGCCCGGCATGAGCACCAGTGATTCCTGCGGCTGGCCCGTGTCCCTGAAAGTATAAACCCATTCCAGTTTCCCATTTTTCTCCAAATATAGACTGCCAAAACCCCGGACTGATTTCTGAATCACAGCGATGCCGGGAACAGGAATATCTATTGTTGTCGTATGGCTTTGGATTATTTTCACATCGTTGACGTAAAACCTTGGTAAACTGAGGATCTCGAGGTTATAAATACCGGTGATATATTTTTCAGGCTGATCAATATCCTGAACATTAACAGTTTCCATACTTCCCTCTCTTCTGATAATAGCCTTTAAAGCTTTCAGCGTAGTATTCTGGGAGTTCATCTTCAAATGCAGGAATCCCTGGGGAACATTCACCGGGATAATCGTATGTGTTCCCGGGTTTAGCCGGATGCTGTCAACCATGACAGGGGGAATGGTATGCACTACAATATCATAGGTGATCAAAGGGTCTATGTCGAGCGTATCAGGCAATCCAAAGCTATTTAATGTATGGATATAATTGTATCTTATCTTGCCGGTATAATTATCATAAAATGTCATATTAACATTAGTCTCTGTGGGCCGGTTATTGGCATCCAACAGGTTAACCTGGCTGGTCGTCGGATTAAGCGCCCTGGAAACTACAACATTCAGGGCGATGCTGAACTGATCTTCACTGGAAGCATCAAAATAAGTACCGACGCAATTGAAAGCCTTCTCGAAATTAGTTCCGATACCAACAATAAATGGCTTGAGTGCAATTCCGCTTTTTTGAAGGGTCTCTGAAGCCTTGCAGGGATCGCCACCACATTCCTCGATACCGTCAGTTATCAAAACGATAACGTTACGACAATTCACGCAGGGGGTGAAATCATTGACAGTTTGCTCAAGGGAATAAGCAATGGGAGAAGTTCCCTTGGGAACGATCGAGCTTAACCTGTTCTTTATCTTATCATAATTATCTTTCCCGAAAGGCACTTCCAGACGTGTATCATTACAAACCTGAGGGGGATAGACATACTGATGCCCGTATATTCTCAATGCCACTTCCAGGTGTTGCATGGTTCTCAGGCTATCAAGCACTTTTATCAGAATATTCCTGGCTATATTGATCTTTAAATCACTTTGCCACCTGCCATACATGCTTTGTGAAGCATCAAATACAAAAAGAATGCGGGTTAAAGGTTTTATATCCTGCACAGCAGGCGGATTTGGCTGTACCTGTGCAATTGCAGAACAGGCGCCAATCAGGATATAGATTGCTAAAAATAAGGACCGGATGGTGCTGGTCACAATTGGAGTTTTTTTCAAAAATAGATAATTACTCAATTAATCAGTAATAAATTGTTCATAAAATGAAATGGAGATACCCCACAGACGGAAACTGCATTATTAATTTTGAATTTTTAACTATCCGGCTTTTGCGGAACATAGAAACCTTGATGAATAAGAAATCTGGCATTATTCGGATTTTTCTTTTGTTGATCCTGTTGGTTCAACAATTCCCGGCCGGTGGGCAGATTAACACTATACAGCCTGGTAATCCGGGAGACAGATGGGTAGACTCGGTCATGATCTCCCTGACGATAGATGAAATGATCGGCCAGTTACTTGTGGTCCGGGCCAATATACCAGGGCAGGACTATTTTGACATTATAGACCAGTATATTAAGAATTACAACATTGGTGGGGTAACTTTTTTCGGTGGCCATCCTGCCTTGCAGGCCCGCCGGACCAATCACTGGCAAAGTCTCGCAAAAACACCGTTATTTATTTCTATTGATGGGGAATGGGGTCCGGCCATGAGGCTCGACAGCATCATGGCTTTTCCTTACCAGATGACCCTGGGAGCCATCAGTAATGACAGCCTGATCTATCAAATGGGGCTTGAAGTAGCCCGGCAATGCAAGCAAATCGGCGTGCAAATAAATTTCGCCCCGGTTGTGGATATTAACTCCAACCCTGACAACCCGGTCATTCACATGCGTTCGTTCGGAGAAAACAAGGAGGATGTGGCATGTAAAGGTTTGATGTATTGTAAAGGAATGCAGGATGGAGGATTGATTGTTACTGCAAAACACTTCCCTGGCCATGGTGATACCGGTTCAGATTCACATTATACCCTCCCTGTCATTCCTCACTCCAGGCAGAGACTGGACTCGGTCGAGTTTTATCCATACCGCCAATTGATCGGGGCAGGCCTGGATGGGATCATGATCGCACATCTTTATGTTCCATCGCTTGAAAAATCAGTAAATACTCCATCTACTTTATCAAAATCCATTGTTACTGATGTACTCAGAAATGATCTCGGTTTCAAGGGTTTGATCGTTACTGATGCCCTCGATATGAAGGGTGTTACACAGAATAACCAGCCCGGAGAAATAGCGGTAAAAGCTTTAGTTGCAGGAAATGACATCCTTTTACTTAGCGCTGATGTACCGGAAGCTGTCAGGCAAATTAGGGCAGCCATCGGGCTTGGCGTACTTTCCGAGGATCTGATCCGTGAGCGCTGCCGGCGCGTGCTCAGCTATAAGTACAAAGCCGGACTAAGTGCAGTTAAACCTGTCATTACCACAGGGTTATATGGCAGATTGAATACCCCCGCGGCGGAACTGTTAAACCGGAAATTATTTGAAGAAGCTGTCACGATTGTAAGGAATAATTATGATCTCATACCACTCTCTCACCTGGATACCCTGAGAATCGCTTCGGTTTCGACAGGATATGACAAAACCACCCCGTTCCAGGACCGGCTGGCCTGCTTTGCCCCGATCAGTGCCTTTTCCCTTAAAAAAGAACCTTCCGACACTGCTATAGCTATATTAAAGGAGGAATTAGAGCCATTCAACCTGGTTATCATTTCAGTGCAAAACACCAGCATCTGGGGAGGAAGCACGTATGGTATTTCCGGCCAGGTTTTAAAGTTCATCGGTGAAGTGAGTAAAAATAAAAAAGTTATCCTTGACTTATTTGCTTCACCCTATTCCCTCCGGCTTCTCGACAAATTTCCTCAGGCAGAGGCTATCGTCCTCTCCTACCAGGACCATCCAATCATGCAGGATATCTCAGCACAGGTTATTTTCGGAGGAATACCGGCTATTGGAAAACTGCCCGTTACTGCCGGCACATCATTCCCTTTCGGAACCAGTTTTAAAACTGAGGCAATAAGGTTAAAATATACAATTCCGGAAGAACTGGGCATAGACAGAAAATACCTATCACCGATCGATTCCATCATCAGGGAGAGCATATTAAAAGGAGTTTTCCCGGGTTGCCAGGTATGGGCTGCTAAAGACGGGAAGGTATTTTATATGGAATCTTATGGTTATCATACTTATGATAAAGATATACCGGTAAATAACTCTGACCTTTATGATCTGGCTTCATTGACCAAAATCGCTGCTTCAACCCTCTCCATCATGCGGATGACCGATGAAAAGAAGCTCGATATCGACCGGCAACTTCAGGATTATCTGCCTTATTTGAAGAATACTAACAAAGGCGGTATCATTCTTCGTCCTATGATGGCCCACCAGGCCAGATTTAAACCCTGGATCCCATTTTATAAATATACGATAAAGGGTGACAAATTAGACTCTGCCTTGTATCGAAATGAGATCTCAGAGGGTTTTCCGGTCAGGGTTGCCGAAAATCTTTATATCCTGAAGAATTATAGTGATGTCATATTCGACAGCATCATTTCCTCCCCTCTTCTAAAAACCAATGCCTATAAGTATAGCGACCTGGGGTTTTACTTCATACCAAAGATTTTAGAAAGCCTGGTTAATGAACCTTTCGAAGAATATGTAGCCGGCACGTTTTATAGCCCGCTGGGCTTATCGACAATGGGATTCCTGCCGCGCAAGCAGTTTCCGCTTAACCGTATTGCACCGACCGAAAACGATAAAATTTTCCGTGGCCAGCTAATCCATGGTGATGTGCATGACCCTGGAGCAGCCATGCTGGGCGGGGTCTCAGGGCATGCCGGGTTATTTTCCGATGCCAATGATTTGGGTATAATCGGACAAATGCTTCTCCAGGGAGGGATCTACGGCAGTGAAAGATACTTTCAGGCTGAAACCATCAAGGAATTTACCGAAAGGCAATTTCCGCTTAATGATAACAGGCGTGGAATAGGATTTGATAAACCCTTACCTGAATATTCAAATGAAGGACATGCCTGCAAAAGTGCGTCATCAGCCAGTTTCGGACATACTGGTTTTACGGGGACATACTTTTGGGTGGATCCTGAAAACGGACTGGTCTTTGTTTTCCTCTCAAACCGGGTATGCCCTGATGCGGACAATAATAAACTGTCGGGTATGAATATCCGGCCTAAAATCCACCAGCTCTTCTACGATGCAATAGAAAAAAGCACGACTTTTGCCCACTAATTAATAAATCCAACCTTATATGAAGTCAAAAATTATGCTTTTATGGATATTCTCCTTTATATTCACTGTCGGAATTGCTTATTATCAAAGAAAAACAGGCCCTACATATCCTGTTACCGGTAAAACGGAAATTGCCGGGCAGACGGTCAAATATGAACTGCTCAGGTCACACGGCGGGGATGATGATGCAGAGGTTGTCATCGGGAACGTGGATAAAAGTCTTGATGGAATGATCAAATACAAACGGCTCGGAACTGAGGATGAATGGGTTTCGATTGCAATGCAAAGAGATGGCAATAACCTCGTTGGTTATTTACCTCATCAGCCCCCGGCAGGCAAGCTTATGTATCATGTGGCGCTGACCAATGGGAGTGAGAGTGTCCTATTGAATGAAGAACCAACAGTAATAAGGTTCAAAAGTGACGTTCCGGTCTGGGTGCTGATTCCCCATATTATCTTCATGTTCATTGCCATGATGATGTCTACCCGCACGGGGCTGGAAGCGCTGGCAAGAGGCAAGTATTCATATCTTTATGCCTGGATTACGCTCGTGACTTTGTTTATTGGCGGGCTGATCCTGGGACCAATCGTGCAAAAATACGCTTTCGGTGATTATTGGACCGGGGTGCCTTACGGATACGACCTCACTGACAATAAAACCCTGATTGCTTTTATCTTCTGGGCCATTGCCGTATGGCGATTGTTCAGGAAACCCGAAAACCGCATCTGGCCGGTCGTTGCCATGGTAATTCTCCTGTTGGTCTACCTGATCCCGCACAGCATGTTCGGCTCACAACTGGATTATAGCAGCGGGACGGTGGTTACCGGGAAGTGAAACAGTGAAACGGTGAAACAGTGAAACGGTGTGACTTGAACTTGGAACTTTGAATCTCGCGGTAATCATCATAACGGTACTGATCTCAATCTATGCATTCTACAATGCTGAGATTTTTGACCGGCTGAAGTTCAATGCTTATGCAATCAGGCATCATGGACAGGGATGGCGTTTTTTCAGCTATGGGCTGATCCATGCCGACTGGATACACCTGTTTATCAATATGTTTGTCCTTTATTCTTTCGGTAAAGCCGTCATTGATGCCTATCACTATTATTTCGATATCAAAGGATACCTTTTCTACCTGTTACTATACGCAGGCGGGATAGGATTTTCGGTGCTGTTTGACTACGGGAAGCATAAGGAGGATCCGCACTATAACGCGGTCGGCGCTTCAGGGGCTGTGTCAGCCGTGCTTTTCGCCAGCATCCTGCTGTATCCGACCGGGTCAGTCTATCTTTTCCCCATTCCTTTCCCTCTGCCATCGGTCGTTTTCGGCGTCATTTACCTGGTTTATTCTGCCGTGATGGCACGCCGGGCAACCGACAACATCGGGCACAATGCCCATTTTTGGGGAGCAGTCTTCGGTATTGCTTTCACTATAGCACTGAAACCAATTCTGGCCATCAGTTTCTGGAAGCAGATAATGGGTTTATTTTAACGGCTTGATCGTTACATCGATCGCACCCACACCGAATTTGGCGAGAGAAGCCAGGTGGCTCTCCGCATGTTCGTATTCCTGCACTTTCCGCATGATGGCGCTTTTTAGAGAGCCGTTACCCACACCATGAATGAAAGTCACTTTCTTAAAACTTCTCTCTGCCGCGCTGTCTATGCACTTGGTGAAATAGTCCATCTGGATTTTTAATATTTCATGGGGGGTCAGGTCTTTGAAATCTTCCATGAGTTCACCGACATGAAGATCAACAACCGCTTCCCGCGGGCCGGTCTGATGCTTTTCGATCAGGGAGGCAGGTTTGATCTCCATCGCCTTCTGCCGGATCAAAGCTTCTTCATCCATCTTTGATTCTTCCATGCTGACGACTGTATTCAAAGCTGCCGTCTGGGCCAGGGAAACCAGCAACAGCCTTTCTTCCATGAACTGGGAAGCCTTATAATTATTTTCGTCATAGAATCGGCGCGGGGAAAGATCGAATTCCGAACTGACAGGCATGAAGATCTTCTCAGGTTCTTCATGGAAGAAGATCACCTGCACGATGCCTTTGGTCCATTTCAGCAATTCATCCCGGTCGATGGTATCGATAAGGATTTTATTCCCGGCAAAAAGCACATCGTAATCCTTTCCGAAGAGCCGTTTCTCGCCTTCCAGGAAAAAAGCATACAACGCATTCATGGCTGTATAATTGACCAGGTAGATCTCTACCATTCCCGTGACCATCCACTTCTGATCATGCGGGACAAAAGCCAGGTAAACTCCCGGTGTGTTTTTAGCACGGAAGGAATAATTGCCCAGCGCTGATTGGCGATCATCGGAGTTCGCAGTTCCCGGTTCCCAGTTCCCAGGCTGCTGTGCATTATTTGAATTGGGAACTGCCGGCTGCGAACTGCGAACTGCGAACTCCTCATCAAACATACTCTCCGCTTTCCCTTTCGGATCGACTTTTATCAATTCACTGGTCATGGTGGGAATTTCAAAACCATCCTCGATCATAACATGGACCATGGTTGGAGTTATGATCCTGCTGACAATGCCGCCGCCTTTGGTATTAAGGAATTTGACCTTATCGCCTATATTGAATTTCATGATGTCATTTTTTGTAAAGATAGGCAGAAAAGATGTAGCGATGTAGCGATGTAGCGAAGTAACGAAGTAACGAAGTAACGAAGTCAATATCGAATATCACTAGGTCGTTACTTAGTTACTTCGCTACATCATTTTGGCATTATTTTTGACGCAGAATCGAAAACCAAACGATGAAGAATCTAGTTCCGATTATCATAATAGCGATTTTCTTTACCATGCTGAATTCCTGCAAGGAGAAAGACAACGATCCGGGAAATATCAGGCTAACTTTTGAGGAAAAAGTAGATGGGGAATTGCTGCAGACCGATACTTTAAAATATGTGAATGAAGCCGGCAATCCTTACATGATCAATGAAGTCCAGTACTTTATCTCAAAGTTTACCCTTTATTTCAATGACGGGGAATTTTATACTGTCAAGGACAATATGGGGATGCATTATATCGACAGTGATATTCCTGGTACTAAATCATGGGATATTCCTGAAGATATCCCTTCAGGCCGCGTCGATTCAATTGTTTTCGTCTTTGGTTTGGATGAAGCCGATAACCAGTCGAATATTTTCCCCAATCCCCCCGAGTCAAACATGTTCTGGCCCGAGGAGCTAGGCGGCGGTTATCACTATATGAAGCTTAACGGAAAATACCAGGACACCACTGGTCTGCTGGCACCATTTAATTTTCACCTGGGTATCGGGCAAACCTATGATACCACGGGGCAGGTCACGGGATTTGTGCAAAACTACTTTAAAGTCAGTTTTCCCCTCATCATGATGTCTTCACTTTTGGTAGACGTAAAACCGGGTCAAACCACTGAGTTGATCCTGACCATGAATATCGATAGCTGGTTCGCAACTCCTCACACCTGGGACTTCAATTACTGGGGGGGAATGATGATGCAGAACCAGGCTGCCCTACAAGCGGCCTGCGAAAATGGCCGGGATGCATTCTCAATCGGGGCTATGTATGAATTGTAATCCCTTATATACAATTACCTTCATCATGATCCTGTTGTCAGTTGTAAGCTGCAATGACCAGGATAACATCATCCTTACCCCTGTTAACAAAACAACTCCATATGTGATTGACATCCCATTCGGGTTTCCAACCAAACTCAATATTCCTTCAGATAATCCAATGACCGTTGAAGGAATTAAGTTAGGACGATATTTGTTTTATGACGGGAGAATATCCGGACATAGCGAACCGGAAAAACAGATGAGCTGCTCCACCTGCCACCTGCAGGAAAACGCTTTTGAATGCGGCATTGATAATCCGCAATTCGCAGGGGGCAAAACTCATGGAGTGACCGGTATCCCTACACCGCATTATATGATTCCCCTCTTCAACCAGGTCTGGAACTATTCCGGCTACCTTTGGAACGGTTCTGTAAGCGCGGATAATCCTGATCCGATGCGCCGGAACATCGAGTCGATGACTTACCTCGCCATTATTGCGCCGCACGAAATGAACAGTGATACACTCAGCACAGTCAATACCATCCGGAATATTGAAGGGTACCCGGAATTATTTAAAAAAGCTTTTGGAACAAGTGAAGTTACGATCGACCGGATGGGAAAAGCTATTGCCCAGTTTGTGCGCACTTTTATTTCGGCAAATTCAAGGTTCGACCAGTATTTAAGGGGAGAAACGCAATTAACACCCTCCGAATTAAATGGCTATGTATTATTTGTTACGGAAGAAGGGGCCGATTGCTTTCATTGCCACGGCGGCGGCGGTAACCCGTTGTTTACGACAAACCTGTTTTACAATAACGCTAAAGATTCCGTCTTCGACGATCCGCGTGACCGGTTTTCCGTAACCGGCGATCCCATGAATAAAGGGGCATATAAGGCTCCATCGCTCCGAAACATCGAACTGACAGCACCTTATATGCACGACGGAAGATTCAAGACACTCGATGAAGTGATTGATTTCTATTCCGGCGGGCTGGTCTACTCACCCTATGTGGATCCCTTGATGCACTACATCATTTCCGGCGGCACCCGGCTGACCCCATCGGAAAAAGCCGATCTGAAGGCTTTTCTGCTTTCCCTTACTGATCATGAATTTGTGACGAATCCAGCGCTTTCGGGGCCGGAAGTAATGCCTCAATAAATCGGCGTCACTCCAAGATTCTTCATCGTAAACGCCCAAAGGTCAGTGTATTCCTTGATGATCATCGAAGTTGGCATTCCTCCGCCATGGCCGGCTTTGGTCTCGATGCGGATCATTACAGGGTTCTTGCCGTGGTAATTTTCCTGCAATGTGGCGATGTATTTGAAAGAATGCGCGGGAACCACGCGGTCGTCATGGTCGGCGGTGGTTACCAGAACTGCAGGATATTCCACATCGTTCCGTATGGAATGCAATGGTGAATATTTGTAGAGGTAATCGAACATTTCCTTGTTGTCTTCGCTTGTGCCGTAATCGATTGCCCAATATTTGCCGATGGTGAACTTATGGTAACGGAGCATGTCCATCACGCCGACTACCGGCAGTGCAACGCCAAACAGGTCAGGGCGCTGGTTGATCACCGCACCGACAAGAAGTCCGCCGTTGGAGCCGCCCATGATAGCCAGCTTTTTTGGTGATGTGTATTTATTAGCGACCAGGTATTCTGCAGCAGCGATGAAATCATCGAAAACATTCTGCTTGTTCATCTTGGTCCCAGCCTGGTGCCAGTCTTCTCCGTATTCGCCGCCACCTCTCAGGTTGGCAATGGCTACTACGAATCCGTTCTCGAGAAGAATTAGCCTGCTCATGCTGAACGTAGGTGTAATACTGATATTAAAGCCGCCATAACCATACAGCAAAGCCGGGTTCTGGCCATCCAGTTTGATGCCTTTCTTGTGCACAATGAACATCGGGACTTTTGTGCCATCTTTGGACGCGTAAAAAACCTGTTTGACTTCATAAAGACCCGAATCAAAATCGATGGCCGATCGGTTGTATTCTTCTGAAACATTGCTTTTTATGTCATACTTATAAATCGTAGCAGGAGTCGTAAAAGAAGTGACAGTATAGAAAGTGATCGTGTCGGCTAATTTGCCACTAAACCCGCCTATGGATCCAAGTATTGGCATATCCAGGTCGTACAGGTAATTGCCTGCAAGATCATGGATCTGGATAACATCGTGAGCATCTTTCATATAGCTGGCGATGATCTTGTTGCCGACCATCGAAATGCTTGTGAGTACTTCTGCCTTTTCCGGGATTATAACCTTCCAGTTTTCTTTGGCCGGATTTTTCAGGTCGATGGCAATAAGCCGGTATTTAGGCGCACCCTCATCGGTCATCACATATAAAGTACCGTTGATATGCTGAACGGGAATAAAGTTGTAATCAAAATTACCCACCAATTGAATGAACTCCTTACCAGTTTCAGTGGCTTTGCGGAAAGCCAGGCGATTACCATTGGTCGACTCATTGGTCGCTAACAGCAATATTTCCTTGTCTTCAGTCACAAAAGCAGAAAAGCCCCAGTTCGGGTTGGCCGGATCTTCATAGATCAGGGCATCGTTCTCCTGCTTATCCCCTATTTTATGATAATATACTTTGTTATTCGTGTTCATTCCTGACAGCTCATCGCCTTTGGCCGGCTCCGGGTAGCGGCTGTAAAAAAAACCATCACCATACCATGAAATACCGGAAAACTTGATCCACAACAGGTGGTCTTCCAGTTTCTGCAGATCGCCCGCATTCATCACAAAAAACTCATTCCAGTCGGAACCGCCGCGGGAAACCCCATATCCAATATATTTCCCATCCTCCGAAGGATTAAAATTGGTCAGCGATACGGTACCATCTTCCGAAAAAGTATTCGGATCTAATACCATTCTCTCTTCCCCGTCCAGGGTTTCTTTGGAAAACTGGACAAATTGGTTTTGCAAGCCGTTATTTCTCGAATAATAATACCTTCCACCCTCTTTATAAGGTGCGGAAACTTTGGGATAATCCCATATTTTGGTCAACCGGTCCTGTATTTTCTGACGGTAAGGGATTTGTTCCAGGAAACCAAAAGTAACTATGTTCTGGGCTTTCACCCATTCTGCTGTTTGAGCCGTAGTGTCATCCTCTAACCAGCGGTAAGGATCAGCCACTTTGGTTCCGAAATAATCATCAACCTGGTCATCCTTCGCAGTGACCGGATAAGTGAATTTTTGCTGTTGACAGGAAATCATAAAGATCGTCGTTAAGCTAAATGCTGTAATCAAAATTTTGTTCATGTTTAAAAAATTTTCACTATTGTCCGACTAAAGTCTGATTTTTATGGTTTTGTTGCATAACTATCAGGAAATCAGATATAATATTTTCATTTTTTACTTTTTCAAAAATTGACCTACCCTCATAGAAAGGTAAATTTTAGT
>JALNZD010000060.1 GCA_023229505.1 Bacteroidales bacterium
ATGATTGATATCAAAGTATCATAAGTTGAACGGTCTACACTGCACGGGGCAACGCTTAAATTTAGTAAGTTATTCTTTGTACGGACTATATTGTTCTATATTTAGGGACTAATGACTACTTAATGACCACTTAATGACCACTTAATGACCTTTAATCGCTGCCACCCCCGGCAGTTCCTTCCCCTCGATATATTCGAGCATCGCGCCGCCACCGGTGGAAACATAGCTGACCTTTTCTTTCAGGTGATATTTATTGATGGCTGCCACGGAATCACCGCCGCCGATAAGTGAGAAAGCGCCGTTTTGGGTAGCCTCGGCCACGGCTTCCGCGATGGCTTTGGTCCCTGCTTCGAAATTTGACATCTCAAATACGCCCATGGGACCGTTCCAGAGAATCGTTTTGGAGTTGAGGATCACTTCGCGGTAAGCCTGGATTGCCTTCGACCCTATGTCGAGCCCCATCCAGCCATCGGGAATATTCGTAGAGCCGCTTTCTTTCCAGTCGGCATCGATGGTTAAGGCGCTGGCAATGATGGCATCCTGGGGAATATAGATCTTTACATTGTTGGCTTCAGCTTTATCGCTGGTTTCACGGGCTAACTGCAGCAGATCGTCTTCAACTAGCGAGCTTCCGATTTCTCCGCCTAGCGCCTTGATGAAAGTGAACATCATCCCGCCACCGATCAGCAGGTTATCCACCTTATCGATCAGGTTGTTGATGATCTCGATCTTTCCTGAGACTTTTGCCCCGCCTAGGATGGCAGTAAAGGGTCGTTCGGTGTTTTTCAGCACCCGGTCGATGTTCTTCACTTCATCTTCCATGATATAGCCGAACATCTTGTTTTCGGGGAAGAACTTTGCGATGATGGCGGTGGAAGCGTGCGCACGGTGGGCGGTTCCGAAGGCATCGTTGACGTAAACATCCCCGAGCCGGGCCAGCTTTCCGGCAAACTCTTCATCCCCTTTTTCTTCCTGCTTGTAAAACCGGAGATTTTCGAGAAGCAATACCTCCATGCTTTTTAAACCGGCAGCCAATTTCATGGCCTGCTCACCGATACAATCGTCAGCAAACTTCACAGGAACGCCAAGCTTATCTTTCAGATAAGGAAGCAGGTGTTTCAGGGAATATTTATCCGTCGGGCCTTCCTTGGGCCTTCCCAGGTGCGACATCAGGATCGCCGAGCCGCCATCTTTCAAAATCTTTTTAATAGTAGGAATTGCCGCATCTATGCGGGAAGTATCGGTGATATGGTAATTTTCATCGAGAGGGACATTAAAATCAACCCTGATCAGGGCTCTTTTCCCATTAAAATTATAGTCTTTAAATGTTTTCATAGAATGATTTTTTTTAACGGGGATGATTTCCCGGGTTGCAAAATTATAAAAATGCCCGCTGTAATTCACTATCTTTGCGCCTAATTTTTAAATCGTTTGTAAGATGAGGATTATCATAGCCGGGGACGGTGAAGTCGGCCTTTATCTGGCACAGGAATTATCCAAAGAAGACCACCAAATCACGATGATCGTTCCAACAGAGGAATTGGTCAAATCGATAGAATCGCATAGCGACATCCTGGCAACCGTTGGTGATTCCACCCTGATTTCGGTGCTGAAAAGGGCAGATGTGAAAAAGGCCGATTTGCTTATTTCCGGACTGCACGAAGAACGGATCAATATCTTAACCGCCGCACTTGGTAAAAAGATCGGGGCAATTAAGACCATTGCGCGGATAAATACCCTTGAGTACCTTTCGGATGAGAACCGTAAAATGTTCCAGGAACTGGGTGTCGATCACCTGGTCTGTCCTGAAGATATCGCGGCCACTGAAGTGGTGGACCTTCTGAAACAAACGGCTGCCACTGAAACCTTTGATTTTTCTGAAGGAAAGCTCTCACTCTTTCTTGTTCGGTTGGAAAAAAATGCCCCTGTACTGAATAAAACCCTCGACCAGCTCGCAAAAGAGTATGTTCACCTGCATTTCAGGACCGTGGCCATCCACCGGAACCGGAAAACGCTCATACCCAAAGGAAACGATATGTTCCTTGAAAATGACCTCGCGTATGTGATCACTAAACCGCAAGGGATCAGTGATCTGCTCAAACTGAGCGGAAAATCCAGGATCACTATCCATAACCTGATGATATTAGGCGGAGGAAGAGTGGGTCGTACTGTGGCCAGACGATTGGAACAATCCATGAATATCAAGCTGATCGAGAAAGATAAGGAACGGGCGATACAACTAGCTAACATGCTGGATAACTGCCTGGTGATCCATGGTGATGCCCGTGACATCCAATTACTTGAAGATGAAGATATTTCAGGGATGGATGCCTTCGTGGCGCTGACTGACAACTCGGAAACCAATATCCTTGCCTGCCTGCATGCGAAAAAATTTGGGGTGCCCCGTACCATCGCGCTTGTCGAAAATATAGATTATATCGACATCTCCCAAAACATCGGGATAGATACGATCGTATGTAAAAAACTCAGTACGGCCAGCAATATCATCCGGTTTACGATGAATTCAGAAGTGACTTCCATCAAATGCCTCAGCGCTATTAATGCGGAAGTCCTGGAACTGGTTACCAAGCCCCATTCACCGGTGACCAAAGCGCCAATCCGAAAATTAAAATTCCCCAAAGGGGCCATCATCGGCGGGATTGTGCGTGGACCGGACAGTTTTATAGCCGTTGGTGATTTCCAGATCCAGGAAGGTGATAAGGTCGTGGTCTTCGCACTGCCGGAAGCTGTCCATGCCGTCGATGAATTGTTCCATGAAAGCTGATTTTGATTAATATTGTCCATATTACTCATTAATATTTCATGATTGGTAAAGCAGAAATTGACCTAAAACAGATTATCAATCTTATTGGATTTTTTCTGGTAGTTGAGGGGATTTTTATGTTGTCCGGCCTGCCTTTCTCTTTATATTACCATGAGGAACCTGCCTTTACGCTTCTGTTATCTTTTCTTATCACTTCCGGCAGCGGAGGGGTTATCTGGTATTTTACCCGCAGGAAAAGCAAGGATACGATCAACAAGCGGGAAGGCTTCCTGGTAGTCAGCCTGACCTGGGTAACTATCAGCTTGTTTGGGACCCTGCCTTTCATTATCAGTGGCACTATTCCTTCGTTTACAGATGCTTTCTTTGAAACCATGTCGGGCTTTACTACCACGGGAGCATCTATCCTGACCGATGTGGAAATCCTTCCGCGGGGAATTCTCTTCTGGCGCAGCATGACCCACTGGATAGGCGGAATGGGTATTATCGTTTTATCTGTCGCAGTATTTCCTTTCCTTGGTATTGGGGGAATGCAGCTATATTCTGCTGAAATGCCGGGGGTCACGAAGGACAAGTTGCATCCGCGCATAACTGAAACAGCTAAGATCTTATGGGGTATCTACGTTGTGCTGACCCTCGTGGAAACAGGTTTGTTAATGCTGGGAGGCATGACCCTGCTCGACAGCTTGTGTCATTCATTCGGATCGATGGCCACAGGCGGTTTTTCCACGAAAAATACCAGTCTCGGAGGGTATTCTAGCTATATCCAATATATTATCGTCATTTTTATGATCCTGGCCGGAACAAATTTTACCCTGCATTACCTGGCATTACACGGAAAATTAAAACAAATATGGCGCAATGAAGAATTCAGGAAATACCTTTATATCCTGGGGGGAGTAAGCCTTGTCATTACTATGTTTTTAGTATGGAAAACCGGCATGGGTTGGGAAAAAGCCTTCAGGGATGCTTTATTCCAGGTGGTTTCCATTGTCACGACAACCGGCTATTTCACTTCTGATTATTTAGTATGGCCAGGGGCACTATGGTTCTTTATTTTTTTACTGATGTTCATCGGAGGTATGGCCGGTTCGACAGGTGGCGGGATCAAAGTAGTCCGCCAGTTACTGCTTTTTAAAAATGTTGGAAAAGAATTGAAACGAGCGATACATCCTCAGGGTGTTATCCCGGTCAGGATGAATCATGAAGCTGTCCCGCAGGAGATTATTTATAAAGTGATGGCTTTTTTCCAGCTCTACATCCTGATCTTTATCTTCGGGGCCATGTTTCTGTCGTTTCTTGGCCTCGACTTCGAAACGGCTATTGGAGCCAGCATTTCTGCTCTTGGTAACATAGGCCCGGGGCTCGGAAATGTTGGTCCTGTTGGAAATTATGCTTTCATCCCGGCAACCGGTAAATGGTTACTTTCATTCCTGATGCTGCTGGGTCGTCTCGAATTATTCACCGTTCTCATCCTGATCACACCTTCATTTTGGAAACGGTAAGCGCCCTGGACCATACTGATCATTGAAAATACTTATTACCTTAGCTCAAAATTCAAAGGGAAACCTATTCAATGGAAGCTAAAAAGATCATCCTCTGGCTCTACTATGTGGCACTTGGCATGATGTTAATAGCACTTTCCTTTTCCAATTTTTTCATGAGTGTTGCTCAATTCGGCCTTGCCGGGGTTTTTATCCTCGATGGGATCAGGAAACAAGAGGTTGATGATTACTTCAGAAAACATAAAATCCTTGTGAGCATTTCCCTGTTGATCCCGGTGGGGTTAACCTGGATATTCAAAGCGCTGGGCCGTAAATTCAAGGAGTTCTTCCATCGTGAAAATTCTCCGGCCTGGGTATTTTCCTCCATTTTCCTTTTCCACCTGATCGGACTGTTTTTCACAACTGATTTCAATTATGCCTTTCGTGACCTTCGTATTAAGCTGCCCATCTTGCTGATGCCCTTAATCCTGTCGACGACATGCCTGCTTGATCGCAAGAGTTTCAGGTTTCTCATGTATCTTTTTACAGCAGGCGTTTTTACCGGAACACTGATCAGCACTTATTATTTCATGACCAATGAAATAACTGACAGCAGGACTATTTCCATATATATCCACCATATCCGTTTCAGTTTATTAATCGATATGGCAATTTTTATCCTGGCTTACCTGGTTCTCAAAAAAAGCGATATTCCCAGATGGCCCAAGGCGGTCATGGCCGTAGTAGCCCTTTGGCTGCTGGCATTTCTTTTTATTTCAGCTTTTATGACAGGCTTGTTGATTTTCTTTATAACCCTGGCCATACTGACTTTTTACATGGCCCTGAACAAACAGGGACTAATCCTGAAAATCACAACTATTGCCGGTGTCCTGATCATTTTCCTCCTTGCCTGGCTTTATACCCGTAATATCGGGCGGGAGGTGAACCATGTTGATCCTGTGGATTTCAAATCGCTTGAGAAGGTGACCAAATTGGGAAATCCTTATTGGCATGACCTGTCAAATACCCAGTTTGAAAACGGTGGTTATGTCTGGCTTTATGTTGCCACTGATGAACTGCGGCAGGCCTGGAACCTCCGGAGCAGGTATGATTTCGATGGAAAAGATAAAGCCAGCCAGGAAATCAAATATACACTCATCCGCTTTCTCACTTCCAAAGGCTACCGCAAAGACGCTGAAGGGGTCAGCAAACTGACTGATCAGGAGGTTGCCATGGTCGAAGACGGGATCGCCAGTATTGTTTATGTTGAAAAATCTACTCTTTATGTCAGGATCTATAAAATCTTCTGGGAATATCAGCAATACTGGGCCACTCACAATCCTAGCGGCCATTCGGTAATGCAGCGCTTTGAATTCTGGAATACTTCACGGGCCATTATTAAAGAAAACTGGCTCACCGGTGTGGGAACCGGCGACCTGGGAACTGCATTCCAGGAAGAATATAAAAAGACGGGCAGCCTGCTGGATAAAGAATACCGCTGGCGTTCACATAACCAGTTCCTGGCGATCTTTGCCACTTTTGGCATTTTCGGCCTGGCCTGGTTTATTTTCAGCCTGATCTATCCGGCAGCCAGGCTGGGAAAATTTCATGATTACTACTACCTGTCATTTTTCATCATCATAATACTTTCGATGTTGACCGAAGACACGCTGGAATCCCAGGCAGGTGTGACTCCTATCGCTTTTTTCACCTCTTTTTATCTTTTTGCTAAAAAATTCATTGATATCGTTTGACCCTTTTGCTTCTGCCTATTATGAAACAGGAAGAATCTTTTAAAAATCAATGGTTGGTGATTGTCAACCCTAACGCCGGTAAAAGGAAAGGGGAAAAAGACTGGCCGGAGATATCCGCACTGCTTACTGAAGCAGGATTCATATTTACACACGAGTTCACCACACACCGGGATCATGCCATAGCCCTCACCGAAAATTACGTCCGGAAAGGCTTCAGAAAAATCATCGCCGTGGGTGGCGATGGTACCCTGAATGAGGTAATGAACGGAATTTTCCGCCAGGATGAAATTAATACGACTGATGTCATAGTAGGCATGATTATGGTCGGTACAGGTAATGACTGGGGCAGGATGTATAATTTAAAGGAGAAGTATACGAAAGCCGTAGAAATCCTGAAAAAACAGCACCTGTTCATCCAGGATACCGGAATGGTAAAGTATTATGATGGCCCGCATGAAATTACGCGGTATTTTGTAAATATCGCCGGCCTGGGATATGACGCGCTGGTCACAAAGATGACTAACAGGACGAAAGAGAAAGGCGGGGGCGGCATGATGTCATACCTGGTGAACCTGCTCAAAGGTCTTTTCAGTTATCATCATGCTTATCTCGAAATCGAGGTGGATGGTGAAAGCGTTTATAAAGGCAAAGTTTTCAGCATGAGTGTGGGGATCTGCAAATATAACGGCGGGGGAATGATGCAACTGCCGTTCGCTATTCCTGACGACGGACTGTTCGATATGACCATCTTCAAAAACGTCAGTAAAATGACCGTTATAAAGCATATAAAAAAATTATACTGCGGGACTTTCACCAATCTGCCTTTTGTCCAGACCCATCGGGGAAAAACCGTTTCCATTTTTTCTTCCACGGGCGATCCGTCGCACCTGGAAACCGATGGCGAATCTCTCGGTCACTCTCCTTTTTCTTTTCAGATTATCCCGAAAAGCATCAGAATTATCACCGGTAAAAATTGGAAAGTTGACAGTCCGGAAATAACTGCAAGCATGAGATCGCCGGAAAATCCGCCTGAGGATGTCTAATCTTGAAAATATCTACCTTTGAAACAAAATAAATCCGTTATAAATCAGTTATCTTTCTACCTATCAATACTAATTCTATGAAATTCCTTTTACCCGGTTTTTTATGTTCGATGATTCTGTTATTTCAAAATCCTTCTTTCTCACAGGAAGTCGGCATCGGACAATGGAGAGACCATCTGCCTTATGATTATGCCACTAATGTCGAAGAATTTAATTCTGGTATTTACTGCTCGACCCCATTCAGTATGTTTTTTTTCGATCGGGATGATAACAGCATTCAGCGGCTCAGCAAGGTCAACGGGCTTTCTGATCTGGGTGTCAGTGATATAGCTCTGAACACCGATCAGGAAATCCTTGTTGTGTCTTATTCCAATACAAATGTTGACCTGATCCTTGAGGACCTTACGATCATCAATATTCCTGATATCAAGCGTAAAGAGATACTGGGCAATAAAACCATAAACAGCATCATGAATTACGGCAAATTTGCCTATTTATCATGCGGTTTCGGAATCGTCGTGCTTAATCTGGAGAAGAAGGAAGTTAAAGACACATACTTTATAGGTCCTGACGGGGGCAGCATTAATGTCCTGGCTATGACTTACAATGATACAGCCTTCTTTGCTGCAACGGAAAACGGAATTTATTATGCAGATATCAATGATCCTAACCTGGCTTATTATGCCAATTGGAAAAAGATGCCAGGGATCCCGTTCGAGGATGGATTTTATAACCTGGTCTATAATTATAATGGAAGATTATTGATTAACCACACTGACCCCGATATTAATGAAGATGGGTTATATGTTTTGGAAAACGGGCAATGGAGGGACCTGGAAACAGCAAACACTGACCGGACTTACAGTTTACGTAGCAGCGGGGATAAATTGGTCGTATCTTACAGCTACTTTTTAAAATCCTATAATACTGATCTTACCGAAGACCTGAAAATATATACTTATGGAGAAATAAGCCCTGCACCGTCAGATGCACTGATCGGAACTGATGGAAATTATTGGATTGCGGACCGGAACAAGGGTCTCGTCAAATCATGGGCAGATGGGTATGAACGGCAGTTTATCAAGCCAAGTGGCGCCCCTACGGCGGATATTTTTGAAATGGCTTCCAGGGATGGCAAGTTGTATGTGGTCCCCGGCGGATTGACCGCAACCTGGAACAATACCTGGAGAACCGCAAGAATGTTCTCTCTGATCGATGAAAACTGGAAAACGTATGATAACCAAAATTCACCAGGCCTGGATACTTTGCGCGATTTGGTGGCAGTGGCAGTAGATCCTCTTAACAGTGATCACGTTTTTGCGGGATCCTGGAACCGCGGGATGGCAGAATTTAAAGATAACGCCTTTACACAGATTTATAATTCCGACAACAGTTCCCTCGTACCGAACATGATAGAGGGATACCCGACTGTGAAGGTAGGAGGAATGGCTTTTGACAGCGATAATAATATGTGGATAACCAATTCCGGGGCAGAACAGATCCTTTCCGTAAGAAGACCTGATGGCAACGGCGGTGGAACCTGGGAAGCTTACAACCTGGGATCAAGCACAACCGGTATTGATGTCCGGAAGATCATTGTTGACTCCTATGGTCAGAAATGGATTCTCCCGCGGACTACCCAATCGAATTCCAATTATATCATTGTTTATAATGAGAAGAACGACCCCGGCAACCAGGTACGCGGCCTGAAATCCGGGGCGGGCTTTGGCAACCTGCCGGGGACGAGCGTCTATGCTATTGCCGAAGATCGTGAAGGGGAGATCTGGGTCGGTACCGATGAGGGTGTTGCCGTCTTTTATTCGCCGCAGAATATCTTTACCGGTGAAAACGCCGATGCCCAGCAGATTCTGGTCAACATTGACGGATATGTCCAATATCTTCTTGAAACAGAAATAGTTAAAGCCATTGCAGTGGATGGGGCTAACAGGAAATGGTTCGGCACGGAAAGGGCCGGTGTTTTCCTTCTTTCCGCCGATGGAACGCAGCAAATCCAGCATTTTACAGAAGAAAACAGCCCGTTGTTTTCGAATAACATCACCAGCCTCACCATCAATGGAAAAACCGGCGAAGTGTTTATCGGGACAGCAAAGGGTCTGATATCCTATAAAGGAACAGCCACTAACGGAGATACTATATACGATAATGTTTATGCATATCCAAACCCTGTCAGGCCGGGATATACCGGTCCTATCGCTATTAAAGGTCTGGTCAGGGATGCCAGTGTGAAAATCACCGATATCAGGGGCTCGCTAATTTATGAAACCATCGCTGAAGGGGGGCAAGCCATCTGGAACGGGTACAGTTTTGATGGCCGCAGGGCTAATACCGGCGTTTACCTCGTATTCATCACGAACAATGATGGCAGTCAGAAGTTGGTGACTAAGATCTTGTTTGTGAATTAGTTCGCAGTTCGCAGTTCGCAGTTCGCGGTCGGCGGTCAGCGATTCCAAGTTTCAAGTTTCTATTTTCAATTTTCTCTGATGTACCTCTTAACACGCGGAATTGTTTTCCGTCAGACAAAATACTCAGATTCAAGCCTGGTTGTCAGGATCCTGACCGAAGAAATGGGCCTTCGTACCTATATCATCAAAGGAGCACGCGGGCCAAAAGCAAAGATCAAAGCAAGCCTCTTTCAGCCACTCACTCTGCTGGAGCTGGTCGTCAGCCAGAAAGAAAAGACCGATCTTCAACATATCCGCGAAGCTCGTGTGGCCTATCAATACCACACCATTTTTTCAGATATCCGCAAATCTTCCATCCTCCTCTTTCTGAATGAATTATTATATAAATCAATCCGGGAGGAAGCGGTAAATCCTGAGTTATTCCATTTCATTTTCGATCATTTGATCCTGCTTGACGAGACAGCGGAAAACCCTGCCAGCTTTCATCTTTTATTTGCCATCCATCTGACCCGAAACCTTGGCTTTTTTCCCCATGGCAGGTATTTGAATGAAAATACAGTTTTCGATTTAGTGGAAGGACAATTTGTACAGGCTGAAGCTTTACCCGCTGAAAACTTCATAACCGGATTAAACTGTGCCTGGTTCAGCAAATTACTGGCAACTTCGCCGGAGAAGTTTTATTCCATTACCGTTCCCTCTGCAATCCGCGGCGAACTGCTCGAAAAAATTCTCCGTTATTATCATCATCATCTGCCACTGACAGGGGAATTCAAATCGCATATCGTTCTGCATGACGTATTGCAGAAATAACGGAAAGGCTTACCTTTAACACCGGTTTCTGAGCAACCTGAGGATTCGATTGGAACATGCGATGGATCGTAAAAAACCATACTTCTATTATTTGCTGTTGTTAATAACAGCCGTACTGGCCATGCTGCCATTGGTCCTGCTCCGCCATCCCCTGAAATATGACATGATCGACCAGGCTTACCCCTGGCGGTACCTGATCGGTGAATGCCTCCAGGATGGGATTTTGCCCCTGTGGAACCCTTACCAGCTTCTCGGATCACCAATCCATGCCGATCCGCAAAGTTCTGCCTGGTATCCGGTAACCTGGTTTTTCGGTTACTTGTTTGGCTATGATATTTATGTCATTTCTTTTGACTTTCTCCTGCATATTTTCCTGGCCGGAATGGGCATGTTCTACCTGGCGAAACAGTTGAAATACCGCGATGAAACGGCTTTTATCATGGGTGTTTCGTATATGCTCAGCGGGTTTTTTATCGGCAACGCCCAGCACTTCATGTGGATCATCAGCGGGACATGGATACCCTTTATTACCGGCGCATTCCTGTCTTTGAAAAATGTCCCGTCCATCAGCGGGGCGGTAAAACTCGGGCTGGCTTTCTTCATGATCATGACCGGCGGGTACCCGGCATTTATTTTCCTGTTACTGTACCTGCTGACTGCTATTTTCATCCTGTTCATGATTGATTATATCCGGAAGAAAGAATACCGCGCATTATTCAGGTTCACCAAATACCTAGGTATTTCAGGAGTATTTACCATCATTTCCGGAATGGTCGTGCTTATTTCAGTTTATCACCTGCAGGATGCCATAACCCGCGGAACAGGTGTTACACTACGGCAGGCCCTCTTCGGGGCATTCACCCCAAAAAGCTTTGTTTCCTTCATCCTTCCTTTCGCTTCCATCCGTGACATGGATTTTTACGGCACAGATCTTTCCATGTCTAATGCCTATTTTGGTTTGTTGACCCTGATCTTTTTTGTCGCCGGTTTGATGATCAGAAGGACAAAACTCGTTAACTTATTCCTGGCCTGGGGGCTATTCTGCCTTGCAGCGTCAGTGGGGAGTGCTTTGCCGGTCAGGGAATTCCTTTATGATTATGTTCCATTCATGAACCTGTTCCGATTCCCTGCCCTTTTCAGGATATTTTTCATCCTGAGTTTTATCATCGTGGCCGGTTTTGCTTTTGACGAATGGAGAAAAGGCTCGCTAAACCTGGCCGGAAGGCTCCGGATCATTAAGCTGGCGGTGGCAGGTTTGCTGCTGGGATTTGTTGTTTATGCCCTGTTTCAGAAAGGCTTGAATATGATGTACTTCATTAAATATCAGCTTCTTATCTTTTCGGAGAAATCGTTGATTATCCAGCATATTCTTTTCCAGGGAACGGTACAGCTGATTTTTCTGACTTTCTTTTTCATACTTTTAACAAAATGGCAGTTTAAAAAATATGCACTGGCAGGTTTAATATTTATTGCCGGAGCAGATATGATAATAGCAACCCGATTAAATGGGCCATACACTTTATATTCCCATCTGTTCAAATCCAGGGAAGTATATGCACATGCCAGTCAATTTCCTGAAGGATTTCCGGTTCCCGGCCCAGGGCCGGTTATTGATAATAGGGATTCGCGGAAACTGGTATATCAAACCTTTTGGCGTAACCTGAACATTTTCCATAAACAGGTTTCCTTTGAAGGATATAATCCGCTGCATTTGAAGGGATTCGAAGAAATGGCTGACAACCATCCCAAACTTTTCGAAACGATCCTGCAAAACCCCCTGGTTTACCTGGCTGACCGGGTCAGTCCGCTGGATTCATTGTTTTTTCATGAACAAGAGGAAAACTTTATTAAAAAAAGGGTTTATTTTGATGAAGATGAATATCAATCATTGAGACAGGTAAATTTTACATCCAATTCAGACGATACGGTTTATATCACAGCCTTTTCTCCCGTTTTAGTGAATACGAAATGTATAAATAAAGGTGAAGTGCTGCTAAATCTGTTGCAGAACAATTATTACGGATGGAAGGCATCCGTTGATGGGCAGCCGGTTGAGATTATTACAGGGAATATGGGTTTTATAGCTGTCCGGGTACCGGCCGGGGAGCATGAAGTAGCATTTTCTTATGATTCTGTTGGCGTCAGGATAGGATTTTGGGTAACTTTGCTGGCGTTGGTAGCAGGGTTGATTTTTCTATACCCTAAGGGTGTCCATTAACGCATACCCTCAGGGTGTCTTCTAAACATCTCTTTAACAATCCTTTAATTTTTCCCATATCCTGGGCTGTTCCGAGCTCCTTTTCCATCGATGTAACCCCTTTATCCACAAATCCACAAGGATTGATATATTGATAGAATGAAAGATCAGTATTGACATTAAAAGCAAATCCATGCATGGTTATATGCCGGCCCGCTTTCACGCCGATAGCACAGATCTTTCTTGCCATTGACGATATTTCAGAATCTATCCAGACACCTGTAGCGCCGGAAAGCCTTCCGGCTGTTAGCCCAAATTCTTTCAGGACCAATATAACCGACTCCTCCAGCTTCCAGATGTATGATTTAATCCCCAGGTTGAACTGCTCCAGGTCGAGGATCGGGTATCCCACGATCTGCCCGGGGCCGTGAAAAGTAATGTCACCACCGCGGTCGATTCGGTAGAACTCAATCCCGCGCTGCGCCAGCATTTGCTCGTTGATCAGGAGGTTCTCCTTTGAGCCGCTTTTCCCCAGGGTGAAAACGGGTGGATGCTCACAAAAAAGGAGATAGCCGGGGAAAATTTTTTCGCCGGATATCTTCCGGGCCATCAGCCCGCTGTATAGCTTTTCCTGGTAATCCCACGCTTCACGGTAGGGAATGAGACCAAGATCCTGGTAGATAAGTTCAAAGTTCAAATGGCAAAGTTTAAGTTTCTAGTTCCAAGTTTCACCGTTTCACTGTTCCACTGTTTCACCGTTTCACTGTTCCACTGTTTCACCGTTTCACTGTTTCACCGTCTCACCGTTTCACCGTTTCACTGTTCCACCGTTTCACTGTTTATAGCACATGTTTCTCAGCATGGTACGAAGATCTGACGAGCGGGCCGCTTTCGACGTAACGAAAGTCTTTCTCCAGGCCGATTATCCGGTACTTTTCAAATTGTTCCGGCCGGATATATTCTTTCACCGGCAGGTGTTTCATGCTGGGCTGCAGATACTGACCGATAGTCAATACTTCACAACCGACCCTTCTCAGGTCATCCATGACCTGGATCACTTCTTCTTCTGTTTCGCCCAGGCCGAGCATGATACCTGATTTCGACCGTATCCCGGATTCCACTACCCAACCAATTACTTCAAGGCTTCTTTCATAAATGGCAGCTGACCGCACCTGCGGGGTCAGGCGTTTTACCGTTTCCAGGTTATGGGAAATTATTTCCGGGCGGGCATTAATGACCACCTGCAGGTATTCCTTCCTCCCCCGGAAATCAGGTACCAGCGTTTCAATGGTGACAGCAGGGTTCATCTCTTTAACTGCCCGGATAGTGGCAGCCCAGATGGCTGCACCGCCGTCTTCCAGGTCGTCGCGGTCGACCGATGTGATCACGCAATGCCGGAGTTTCATGTGCCTGACCGATTCTGCGATCCTGCCCGGCTCCGCCAAGTCGGCCGGTAAAGGCCGCCCGGTGGCTACAGCACAGAATTTGCAGGAACGGGTGCAGATGTTTCCCAGGATCATAAATGTCGCCGTGCCTCTCCCCCAGCAGTCTTCCTTGTTCGGGCATTGTCCTGATGTGCAGATAGTATGCAGTTTGTTACGGTCAATAACATCCCGGACTTCAATATATTCTTTCCCTTTCGGTACCTTGATCTTCAGCCAGTCGGGCTTTTGCCTTCTCTTCACCTCTTCCATCATCATAAAGATTTCTCCTGCAAAAGTATATTGATTTGATGAGAAAAGAGATATGACGAAGTAACGACGTAACGACGTAACGATATTCGATATTACTTCGTTACTTCGCTACATCGTTACATCGCTGCTTCGTTACATTAATTTGTACTTAACATCAGCTGAAAATTAACCGTACCTTTGGTTCAAAATGATGACAAAATGAACCGTTTTCTACTATTAATAATTGCACTTTTTACATCACCAATCCTGTTTTCCCAATCCGGTTTTGAAAACCGCTGCCCTTACAAGAGCATTCAGATGACTGATAACCGGATCATCAAACAGACAGATGATTTCACCATCACCACTACAGACGGGATCACCCGAAACCTTTACAATACCCTCGATTCCGGTAAGACGGTTTTCATCGATCTCTTTTATACTACTTGCAGCTGGTGTCAATATTACTCGCCCATAATCGAAGAAATTTACCAGAATACCGGCGCAGGACAAGAAGATATCGAGTTCTGGGGTATTTCCAACAATCTTTTTGATCCGGATTCGGTGATTGAGCAGTATAAAATTAATTTTAACGTTTCCAATCCATGCGCCGGACCGCAGGGAGGCGGAACAACGGCTCACACGATCATCATTTCCGGGCAGAATTTTCAGGGTTGGCCAACTTATTGCGTTATATGTCCCGACCGAACCCTCTTTTTCGACCCGTGTTATCCTCCAACCGTCACAGGATTTAATCCGTATTTTGCGCAATGCGCTGCGACAATAGGGATTTATGACAATAAGCCGAAAGCAATAGGTTCCAGAATCCTTTCCGTGTATCCTAATCCGGCAAGCACCGAATTATCGTTGGAAGTGACTGTTAATGACCCTGATCCAGTTATAATTGAGTTTTTTAATTTATTGGGATTAAAAGTTTTCTCATCTTCATACGAAGTCTCCCCCGGCATACAAACCATCAGTATTTCCACCGGTCAGCTTCCGAATGGAGCATACTTTATCAGGTTGATGCAAAACGGGCAATTCATGGATATACAAAAAGCCTGGATCAAATAACAATCGAACAATAGATCAATAGAACAGATGGAACTATCAGAACAAGAGCTTATCCGCCGTAATTCACTTCAGGAGCTGATAAACCTGGGCATTGATCCTTATCCTGCCGGGGGATATGAAGTTAATGCCACCATCAACGAGATTCTTAAGCAATTTCCTGAAAATCAAAACCTTTTTCAGGAAGTGAACCTGGCCGGCCGTATTATGAACCGCAGGATCATGGGGGCTGCTTCTTTTGCTGAAATCCAGGACTCCACCGGCAGGATGCAGGTGTATTTCAAGCGCGATGATGTCTGCCCCGGCGAGGATAAAACGATGTACAACACGGTATTTAAAAGATTACTGGATATCGGCGACATCATCGGTGTCAAAGGTTTTGTTTTCCTAACCCAGATGGGTGAAATTACAATACATGTCAGGGAATACAGGCTTTTATCGAAGTCCCTTCGTCCGTTACCCATCGTTAAAGAAAAGGAAGGTGAGGTCTACGATGCATTCACCGATCCTGAACAAAGGTATCGCCAGCGTTATGTCGACCTGATCGTCAACCCGGAAGTCCGTGAAGGTTTTATCAAAAGGAACAAACTCATCAATTCTATGCGGTCATTCCTTGATAATAAAGGTTACCTTGAAGTGGAAACTCCTGTTCTCCAGCCTTTGTATGGCGGGGCCGCTGCCCGTCCCTTTAAAACTTTCCATAACACGCTCGATATGACCCTGTACCTCCGCATCGCCAATGAACTTTACCTGAAAAGGCTTATCGTTGGTGGTTATGATGGTGTATATGAGTTTTCGAAAGATTTCAGGAATGAAGGGATGGACCGGTTCCATAACCCGGAATTCACAATGATGGAGCTTTACGTAGCTTTTAAGGATTATGAATGGATGATGGGTCTGGTGGAAGAGATGGTGGAGAAAATCGCGTTTGATCTGCATGGGACCTCACAGGTCCGGGTCGGGGAAAACCTTATCGACTTCAAACGCCCCTGGAAAAGGTATTCCATGTTTGAGGCGATCCATCATTTTACCGGTATTGATATCAGTTCTATGGAGGAAGATGAACTACGGAAAACGGCATCTGAGCTTGGTGTGGAACTGGACGCAACGATGGGAAAAGGCAAGATCATCGATGAGATTTTCGGTCAACTTTGTGAACCTAAACTGATCCAACCGACTTTTATTACCGATTACCCGGTGGAGATGTCGCCCCTGGCGAAGAAACACCGCAGCAAACCGGGACTGGTTGAGCGCTTTGAAGCCATTTGCAACAGCAAGGAGATCTGTAATGCCTTCTCCGAACTGAACGATCCCATCGACCAAAGAAGGCGTTTCGAATACCAGCATGAACTGGGCAAGCGCGGCGACCAGGAGTCGATGGTGCTCGATGAAGATTTCCTCCGTGCACTTGAATTCGGGATGCCACCGACGGCAGGCTTAGGTATTGGCATCGACCGGCTGACAATGATTATGACCAATGCGCCTTCCATCCAGGATGTCATCTTCTTCCCGCAGATGCGTCCGGAAAAACGGGTCCGCATCGATGAAGACGAAGATTTTAAAGCCATCGGCGTACCCGGAGAGTGGATCCACTGGTTACGCAAATCGGGGTTCAATACTATCGAAGCCCTGAAAAAAGCAAATCCCAATAAGTTAGCCAACGACCTGAACGGGATCAGGAAAAAAAACAAGCTGGATGTTTCTCCGTTGAGCGGGGAGGTTGTTGGGAGTTGGCAGTAGATAGTTGGACAGTTGGCAGTCCGCAGTTGGCAGTTCGCAGTTCCCAGTTCCCAGTTCGCGGGCGGCGGTTAGCGATTAGCATTAGCAGTAGTAATTAGTTGAACTCCGTAGGAGTTCCATATTTGTAGAAATGACGGCATCACGATAAAGCATTCCCCTCCCGCGAAGGTCCTTGATTTTTTCCATAAATTGGCATGGGAGGGGTTAGGGGTGGGATACACCTTTAACAAATCTGATAGTTAAGCAGCTGAATTTCGTATATTAGCCTTTTGGATTTGACAAATCATAAAATGATAAGCAAAGACGCGGCATTTAAGAAAATTTCCGATCTCGTTACCCGGTTTGAAGAGCAATATGACTTCTATAAAAATTCCGACTATAACGAAACGCTTACCAGAAGGGATTTTATTGATCCTTTCTTCAAGTCATTGGGTTGGGATATTGACAATGAAAACGGGTATGCGGAGAGTTACCGTGAAGTAATTCACGAAGACAAGCTAAAAGTAGGTGGTGCGACCAAAGCTCCTGATTATTCATTTCGATTGGTTGGTGGAAAACGACTTTTCTTTGTCGAAGCGAAGAAACCGAGCGTCCAGGTTAAAGATGAAATTTATCCGGCCTATCAGGTTCGCAGATACGGTTGGAGCGCTAAAATGCCCATCAGTATTATTACCGATTTTGAAGAGTTTGCAGTTTACGATTGCACCAAGAAACCGACACCAACTGACAAAGCCTCCGTTGCCCGGATTACTTACCTGACTTTCCGCGATTACTTGAAAGAATTCGATTTTATCTGGGAAACTTTCAGCAAAGAACACGTTCTCAAAGGCAGCTTTGACAAATTTGTGCAAAGCGACACCCACAAAAAAGGCACAGCTACGGTTGACAAAGAGTTTTTGCAATCGCTTGACAATTGGAGGACTTACCTGGCAACCTCTATTAGTTGGAACAACAAGGGTCTTGACGAAGACGAAATCAATTTTGCCGTTCAACAAACCATTGACCGGATTATTTTCTTACGAATAGCTGAGGACAGAAGCGTAGAACCTTACGGCAATCTGAAAAATGCCTTAAAGCAGGGCGAATATTACCAAAACCTTTTCAGCATATTCAGAGAGGCGGACGAAAAATATAATTCAGGACTTTTTGATTTTAAGAAAGATAAGATAAGCCAGGCCTTAAAGATTGATAATAAGATAATTAAAACCATTATCAACGAATTGTATTATCCGGAATGTCCTTATGAATTTTCGGTTTTATCCGTGGAGATTTTGGGCAGCGCTTATGAGCAGTTTCTCGGAAAGGTAATCCGGATAACCCCCGCACATCACGCGAAGATTGAAGAAAAATCGGAAGTGAGAAAAGCAGGTGGAGTTTATTATACACCCCAGTATATTGTTGATTATATTGTAAAAAACACCGTTGGAAAACTCACTGAAGGCAAGACCCCTAATGAAATCAGCAGTTTAAAAATAGTGGATCCGGCTTGCGGTAGCGGCAGCTTTCTTATCGGCGCTTACCAGTATTTGCTGGACTGGCATAAAAACTATTACACCGGCGACGGTAAAGTTTCCAAGGGGAACAAAGGCAATCCATTAACTCCCGATGGCAACCTCACCACATCTGAGAAGAAAAGAATTTTGCTCAACAATATTTACGGAGTCGATATTGATGTGAATGCAGTTGAAGTAACCAAGCTCAGTCTGTTGCTCAAATGCCTGGAAGGTGAAACCGAAGCAAGCATTTCCACACAGTTTCGTCTGTTTAACGAAAGGGTTTTGCCAACGCTGGACGAGAATATTAAAAGCGGGAATAGCTTGATTGATACCGATTTCTATGCCGGTGAATTTGAACTTGGTTTTGAGAAAAAAATCAAGCCGTTTAACTGGCAAAAGGCATTTCCGGAGGTATTTAAGCAAGGAGGATTTGATATCGTGATCGGCAATCCTCCATATGGTGCGTTATTCTCTGAAAATGAATTTATTTATTTTAAAAACCGCTATCAAACTGCCGTATGGA
Source organism: Bacteroidales bacterium (assembly GCA_023229505.1). Lineage (NCBI taxonomy): Bacteria > Pseudomonadati > Bacteroidota > Bacteroidia > Bacteroidales > Bacteroidales bacterium. The sequence goes on from JALNZD010000060.1 coordinate 18,997, forward strand.
GAGGTGAAAGTTATCTGATGTTTATTGAGCAAGGTTTAAGACTTCTCCAACCTGATGGATTATTGGGTTTCATTATTCCTGATACGCTTCTGAATTTAGGGTTTACACAACTAGCAAGAGAACTATTATTAAGAAATTCCAACATTAAGGAAATAGTTGGTTTACCTTCGAATGTATTTTCAGGAGCAACTGTTGACACAATTATTCTGCTCACTGAAAAAGCAGGTTACACAGATAAATTTCATCCATCCAATGTTAGGGTTAAGACCTTCGGGAAAAAGCAACCCATTTCTTCAATAGAGAACCCTCAAAAGGAGTTTTTCATAGAATCAAAAGATTGGTTTGAACAAAGTGCTTTTAATCTGCAATCAGACAATACTGAAATGAAACTCCTATCTAAACTTGAATCTGAAAAGCAAGCCGTGAGTGATATTGCAGAGATATTCTATGGGATTAAAGTTTATCAAGTAGGAAAAGGTAAACCCCCACAAACAGAAAAAATTCGAGATGAAAAACCATTTACTTCAGAAAAAAAACTTGCCGAGAATTGGCTTCCGTTTTATGATGGGAAACATATTGACCGTTATCAATTATTATGGCAAAATAATAATTGGTTGAAATATGGTGATTGGCTTGCGGAACCAAGAAAACCTTCTGTTTTTGATGGCGAAAAAATATTAATTCGAAAAATTACTGGTAAGACATTAATTGCAACATATATTTCTGAAACGTCTTATTGCAATACACTTCTTTTTGTTCTGAAGCTAAAAGTTATTGACTATTCATACAAAGGCATCTTAGCAATATTTAATTCTTTTCTTATAGGATGGTATTTCAGAAAGAAGTTTCAGATTGGCATGGATGATACTTTCCCTCAGATTATGATCAGGGATATTCTGCAATTCCCTGTCCCAAAAATTGATAAGAAGAATGATACTGAATTGAATAAACTCGTTGACCAACTTTTGCATCTGAATGTAGAAATGCAAAACGTAAACCTCGAAAGCAGACGTCAGCAAATACAGGGCAAGATTGATTATTGCGAAAACGGAATAAACGAAATCGTTTATCAGCTTTACGGATTGACGGAGGAAGAAATCAAGATTGTGGAGGGGAAAAATAAATGAATAGAAATGTTTTACTTTTTGGTGCAGGTGCGGTTCAGGCTTGGGGTGGCCCAAAAACATGTGAACTAACAGAATTAATAAGAACCGTTGGTTTTAAATGCACTGATAATAGTACAACCATTACCGAATATATATATCAAACACTTCTTCAAAGTGGTTATAATGAGGCTGATATAAATTTTGAAACTATAATAAATGCAATAGAGGAACTTATTGTCTATCATGCCTATTATGATAAAGAAAAAAAACTTCCTTCAATTCCAAAGGTTCTTTTCGATCCAAATTTTTATGATTTCATTATGAATTATTCCTTAATTGGTAATGAATTTATATATGGTTCAAGAATACAAATTCCTAAAGGAGTTGACTGGCATTATCAGCATGGAGCATACGCAGGAGAAACACAAGAACAATATTTTCTCCAACTATTATTAGGAGTAATTTTAACGGAGATAAATGCAAGAATTGCGGATTATTCTTGGCACTTAGAAGATAATTCAAAAATAAATTCTCCCGAAAATGTTGAAACTAATGCTTTGGTAAAGAAATGGTATGATAATCTTGACTTTAATAATAGGATTAATCGAATTTACACTTTGAATTATGATCGGATTTTTAAAATTCTTGCCTTGGAAAATGGTGTAAATGAGGTTTTTGAAGGTTTTCATACCGATAAAATAAAAATTGCTGGAAATTATCTCGCCCCTGATGTTAAAAGAATACTAAGTGACTTTAATTGTCACGTACATTATAATTTGCATGGATCATCATTTTGGGTTGTTGAAAGATCGTTTGGAGCAACATCTTTAGCACCGAAAGTTAACTTGGGAGCTGGAATACATCTTGAAATTAATTATCCGTTTGTGCAAGTTGAAAAAGGGAAAAGCATCTTAATTTCGAATATCATTACTGGATATCAAAAGACTCAAAAGAGTCTATTAACCCCTTTCAGACAAATGCAGGCAACATTTGATAGAGATTGTCTGACTGCCGAAAATCTCTACATTATCGGGTATTCTTTTGGAGATGAGCACATAAATTTTTCTATTAAAACGGCACTAGAATATAATCAAAACCTAATTATACATTTGATTGATCCTATTTATGACGAAACCGAAGGTAAAGATGGTTATAAAAGACTGTGCGAATTGTTTATCTATAAATTCTTCTTTAAAATATTTCAAACAAAATGGAATCCAAATAAAATAACAGAAAAGCATTGGTCATATTTTAATGGCAAGTTTAATGTTTATACTATGGGATTTCGCGATTATTTGGAATACCTTATCAATTAATGCTTCGGACGTCTAATTCAAGAAAGGCCCGAATCTAAAAACATAGTATACAAATCAACCTGGCGGAATAAAAAATTAAAATGGATATGATGATATAAAGATAGTGGAAGGAACAAGTAATGGAAAATAATCAAATCATTTTTTACGCCACCCCTGAAGGTAATATAAAAGTAGAAGTGGTTTTTAAAGAAGAAACTTTTTGGCTGAGTCAAAAGCGCATTGCCGATTTATTTAGTGTAGATGTGCGTACCATAAATGAACATCTTCAAAACATCTTCAAAATCAATGAACTGAATCCGAAAGCAACTATCCGGAAATTCCGGATAGTTCAAAAAGAAGGCAACAGGGATGTAACAAGGGAAGGTAACGATTTTGGAAGCCAAATTGATTAGTTGATCCCCTTCTGGGAATTATTTCTAATCGTATATTGCTCTTTTAATCGGGTAGGAAGCGGCTCACGCCGCTGTCCCCCCACACCACCCGGCATACTTAATCGTACCAAGGCGGTTTCTATTAACTTTTACACCTTCATCCTCAGATATAAGGACTGTAACCCTTG
>JALNZD010000061.1 GCA_023229505.1 Bacteroidales bacterium
GCGCTTCAATGGCTACCCGGGCCTTAAAGGCCGACGTAAATTTTCTTCTTTTTGCTTTCATAATACCACTGTTAAAATTAGACTTTTTTCAACTTAACCAGTGGTCTGAATTTTGGGGAGTATTATAGTATACCATTAAATTAACAAGAGCTGAGGTGGAAGAACTGAGGAGTATCATCAACAAGGGCTCTCACACTTCGCAAACATTTCGGACAGCATACATTCTTCTTAATTGTGATAAGGGGAAGTATTCTGAAAAAGTAACAAATGAACAACTATCAAAGGTTCTTAAAATCGGGATGAGAACAATCGATCGTGTCAAAAAAAAATTCATTGAGGAAGGTCTGGAGGCGACATTGGAAAGAAGACCAACAACCCGCATATATGAAAGAAAAGTTGATGGGGATGTAGAAGCAAAATTAGTAACCTTATGTTGTAGTGATCCCCCGAAGGGGTATGCTAAATGGTCGTTACGCTTGTTGGCTGATAAGATGGTTGAGCTAAAATATGTTGAAAGCATTTCTTACGTGACCGTTAGAGAGGTGCTAAAAAAAACGAACTTAAGCCTTGGAAAGTGAAAGGATGGGTGATTCCACCGGAAAAGAGTAGTGAATTTGTTGCAAACATGGAGCGTGTTTTAGATGTATACAAAAGGCCATATAATCCGAGAAATCCTGTCATTTGTATGGATGAATTGTTTATTCCGGTGATACTGACCCCTCATTCCGGCCATACTGACCCCCCCTCTTTTGAGGGGGATTTTTGAGGACAGGATTTTAAAGAACAGTCAATGGCTTTTTGTTTCTGTAAAATTATTATTTATTGTTTTTCTTCCGCATCGATTCTCCTTTTAAATCGATGCGATGAGATCCATGATATAACCGATCAAGGATTGCATCAGCGATGGTACCCTCCCCAATGATGTCGTACCATTTGTCAACCGGGAGCTGGGAGCCAATGATGGTTGACTTTTTATCATACCGGTCTTCAATGATTTCCAGTAAAATCATCCGGGTTTGAGCATCAAGGGATTGTAAGCCGAAGTCATCCAGGATGAGTAAATCTGATTTCTCAATGCGGGTGGTTTCTTTGGGGTATGATCCGTCAGCCTTTGCCACTTTCAAGGAAGGAAAGAGTTTCTGGCAGTTGAAGTACAGAACCTTATATCCTTTCAGACAAGCCTGATGGCCTAGGGCAGAGACCAGGTAACTTTTTCCACAATAATGTAAAATTTTACATTTATCGGAAAAACCTTTATCGCAGCCGGGCTTTGTTACGAAGCCTTGCTCAAGGGTTATAAAGCCTGCTTCAGGACTATGGAACAACTGGACCATCTGTTGAAAATGAAGGAGATTACCAAAATCGGCCTCCCGTGAATATACTGTACTGCTCAATGCAGATCTTTTAGTGATTGATGATATTATGATGTTCCCCATCGAACGCAAACAATCGGTGACCCTGTTTAATCTCATTGATCATCTTCACCAGAATGCCTCTATTGTCGTCACAACTAACAAAAGCCCGGATGAATGGGTTAAAGTACTTGATGATGAAGTTCTGGCTGCAGCAATCCTGGATAGGTTGCTTTTTAAGTGCGAAGTGGTCAAATTATCCGGTAAATCCTACCGGTTGGAAAACAGAAAAACAATCTTTGAAAATAACGTTCTTTAATATTTTGTTCCTTTGCAAATCGGAAATTAACGATGCAGAAATACTTGCATTCTTATTTACCGAAAATCTGCATTTGTAATTACCGCTTACAACGCGGTGTTGGCAAAACCACGCTAATTCTCCAGCACATCAAGTTACATCACCATTATCGGGATACGCTTTATGTAAGTGCAGACGATCTTTATTTCTCAGATAACAGCTTATTCTATTTAGCATCCGAATTTTACAAAAATGGAGGTAAACATTTGTTTATAGATGAAATTCATAAATATGCCGAATGGTCGAAAGAGTTGAAAATGATATACGATAATTTTTCCGATTTGCATGTAGTATTCACGGGATCGTCCATTCTTGATGTTTACAAAGGGAGTGATGACCTAAGTCGGCGAGTGTTAAGTTTTTATTTGCAGGGCATGTCGTTTCGCGAATATCTGAATATGTCGCAGGGCTTACAACTTCCGGCGTATAGTTTGGAGGATATTATTGCCAATAGGGTAGAGCTATCGGGCATCGAACACCCCCTAACGCATTTCAGAAGTTATTTAAGGGAAGGATATTATCCTTTTTATAAGGAATCGGGCTACTATGAGCGATTGAATAATGTTATTAATTTAACGTTGGAGACAGATATTCCGATTTTCTCAAAAATGAATATTTCTACCGCGCAAAAGTTGAAACAATTGTTGTACATTGTTTCGAGCAGTGTGCCTTTTAAGCCGAATTTCACAAAAATAGCAGAAATGATCGGTGTGCACCGAAATCAAATTGTTGATTTTCTGTATTATTTTGAACGGGCAGGCATCATAGCTCAATTGCGTAACGATACTAACGGAATACGGTTATTGGGTAAAGTTGAAAAGGTTTATTTGGATAACACAAATTTGATGTATGCTATTGGCGAACAACGACCCGATGTTGGAAACATTCGCGAAACCTTCTTTTTTAATCAAATGCGATTGAATCATCAACTGTTTTGCTCCGAGGTTTCCGACTTCAAAATTGACAATTACAACTTTGAAGTAGGTGGTAAAAACAAAACCCGCAAACAAATAGCGGATGTGGAAAACGCCTTTGTGGTAAAAGATGATATTGAATATGGATATATGAAAACTATCCCGTTATGGGCATTTGGTTTTAATTACTAAAAACCAATAATCACTCTTAGGGCGATCCACAAGAAGTCCAGGTATCGAAGTATTATTTGATTAAATTAGCAGTGAATTTTCTTAAAACGTATGAGTAATATTAAACTTTTTGAAAGCAAGCAAATACGCAATGAATGGAATGAGCAAGCGCAAAAATGGTATTTTGCAGTAATTGATGTTATTGAAATTTTAACTGAAAGCAATAATCCGAGAAGATATTGGAGCGACCTTAAAAGAAAGCTTAACTCTGAAGGATTTTCTCAGTTGTACGAAATTATCGTACAACTGAAAATGATCTCATCAGACGGGAAAAATATATAGTTGATCCTTAACAATTATTAACATATTGATTGTTAATAACTTATGTTCTTTGAAATGGTTGAACGTGTCTGGATTTTGATTAAATTTGATCAAAACCCTGCAAATTATGATGAAAAAATTACCGGTCCGGCCGCAGCTCGAAATGTTCAAAACAACCCTGGTCAGTTTCATTCATCCAGAGCATGAACTTTGTTTATTGGCAAAGAAAATCGATTGGGAATCTTTGGAGAAAGAGTTTGCGCCCTTGTATGGCACCGTTGGCAGGCCTTCTGTGCCAATAAGGACCATTGTTGGATTATTGCTCCTGAAGCAGATGTACAACCTGGGGGATGAAACAGTTGTTGCGAGATATCTTGAAAATCCTTACTGGCAGCATTTTTGCGGTGAGATTTATTTTCAGTACAACCTGCCTTTTGATCCGAGTGATTTTGTTCATTTCCGACACAGAATCGGTGAAGCCGGAATGGAAAAGATCTTCAGGCAGAGTATTGATTTATTCGGAGCAGAGTTGATCCGCAAGGAAGTAAAGGAAGTCAGGGTGGATACTACGGTACAGGAAAAGAATATAACCTATCCCACGGATCGCAAGTTGTATGAAAAGGCCATCGAACATTGCAAGAAGATTGCCAATACAGAAGGATTGAAGTTGAAACGGACCTACACCCGGGAGATCAAAAAGCTCAAGTATCAATTACGTTTTTGCAGGAGTCCGAAGGACTTTAAAAGACGGATCCGTTTGCAGGGAAAGCTGCACCGGATTGCCGTAAAGATTTATTCGGATGTGGTCACCCAGCTGGATCCGACTCCTAACCAGGATCTTTTCGACAGGCTTACCGTAATTTACCGGGTGCTGATTCAGCAACGTGACGATAAAAACAAAGTATACAGCATTCATGAACCGGGCGTTCTATGTATTGCCAAAGGGAAAGAGCACAAGCCATATGAATTTGGAAATAAGAGTTCATTCGCCTATACCAGGAAAACAGGTATCATCGTTGGTGCCATGGCCTTTGAAGAAAACACCTATGATGGCCATACATTGGAGCCACAGTTAAAGCAGGTTCAGGAACTGACCGGAGGCAATATCAAGAAAGCTATTGTTGACAGGGGTTATAAGATAAAAAAACAAATCGAATCGATCGAAATTGTCATGCCAATACCCAATAAAAAGGAAAGTTATTACAAGAAAAAACAGCGGGAGGCCAGATGCCGATCAAGAGCTGGAATAGAAGGACTTATCTCACACCTGAAACATGATCACAGGATGCTGAGAAATTATCTGAAAGGCACAGCCGGAGACAAAATCAACACCTTATTGGCTGCTGCGGCTTACAATATGATGAAATGGATGAGAATGAAACGAGAAGAAATTTTATTTTTCCTTTTTCGGTGGTTATATCAAGCAAAGTTTTTTGCTCCGGTAAATATCCCATGTATTTGAATGAAGGAAAAAAGTGATTTAATAAGGATCAACTATATAACAGACTGTGCAGATGCTAAGGGTCTTTTACGAATTATTCAATCAAAGTTGACTAAAACTTCTGGTAATTTACGTATACTTCCCTGAGACCTTCCTCTAAACCAATTGCCGGGCTATAACCCAGGCTTTTCAGCAGGCTCACATCCATCAATTTCCTTGGGGTGCCGTCGGGTTTGTCTTTATCATACTGAACTTCTCCTGCGTACGCGGTAATTGATTTCACGAGTCCGGCAATCCCGGCAATGCTAATATCTTCGCCAACGCCAATATTAATATGACTTAAGCCGATATCCTGATAAAGACGAGCTGCGTCAATATTTTCCATTATGAAAACGCAGGCTGCGGCCATGTCATCGACATGCATAAACTCCCGCAATGGATTGCCGGTTCCCCAAAGAGCGATAGAAGTTTTTCCATTTTCCCTGCAAATCCCATATTTATTTAAAATCGCGAGGATAACCGATTCGTCAGCTTTTCCATCAATGCCTTCAACCGGCCTTTTTTCCAGGTCTGCACGTATGGCCTTCCAATCAGCCTGATCCAGGCATTTTCCCAGATGGAACTTGCGGATCAGCGCAGGTAACACATGGGATGTCTCCAAATTGAAATTATCGTTGGGCCCATACAGATTCGTGGGCATGACTGAGATGAAATTGCAGCCGTATTGACGGTAATAGCTTTCGCACATTTTGATACCGGTAATCTTTGCAATGGCATAAGGCTCGTTGGTGGGCTCAAGTTCACCGGTAAGCAGGTATTCTTCTCTTAAAGGCTGAGGTGCCAGCCTGGGGTAAATGCACGAACTGCCGAGAAAAAGCAGTTTTTTCACACCTGTCAAGTAGGCGGAATGAATGATGTTATTCTGGATCATCAGGTTCTCATAAATAAACTGGGCCCGATAAGTGTTATTGGCTACGATCCCTCCGACTTTGGCGGCCGCATCAATCACATAATCAGGCTTTTCATGGTTAAAAAACTTTTCAGTTTCCTCCTGCCTGGAAAGGTCTAGTTCATCCAATGTACGCAGGATAAAATTTCCGTAGCCTTTCTCCTGAAGGTTCCTGAGGATAGCAGATCCGACCATGCCCAGGTGCCCGGCAATATAAATCCTGGCATCTTTATTCATAATAATTTTTGATTTTGAAACCACCGTTACTAAGAAACTGTTCCCTTTTCATAAGCCTGATGTCTGACTCCATCATGTCATGAATCAGGTCGTCAAGCGTGAGTTCGGTCTGCCAGCCGAGTTTTTCTTTAGCTTTTGAAGGATTACCAAGCAATAATTCCACTTCAGTTGGTCGGAAATACCTTGCATCAACTTCAATCATGATCTTTCCAGGTTCAACCATGTATTCGGGATTGTTACATTTGATAACACGTGCTTTTTCATTGGCTCCTTCACCAAAAAATTCAAGTTCAATACCAAGAAATTCAAATGATTTTCTGACAAAATCACGCACCTCGGTTGTCTTTCCGGTGGCTATTACAAAATCCTCAGGTTCCTGCTGTTGCAGCATCAGGTACATGGCTTTGACATAATCTTTGGCATGACCCCAATCACGCTGTGCAGACAAGTTACCCAGGAAGAGCTTATCCTGCAAACCTAGGGATATCCTGCATGCTGCCCTGGTAATCTTCCTGGTTACAAATGTTTCTCCCCTGATGGGTGATTCGTGGTTGAAAAGAATTCCATTGCAGGCATACATCTTATATGCCTCCCTGTAATTTACTGTTATCCAGTAAGCATAAAGTTTAGCGGCAGCATAAGGCGACCTGGGATAAAAAGGGGTTTTTTCAGACTGCGGCACTTCCTGCACCAAGCCAAAAAGTTCGCTGGTGCTGGCCTGGTAAAACCTGGTTTTATTGGTTAAGCCAAGTAGTCTTATCGCCTCAAGCAGCCTTAAAGCCCCCAAAGCATCAGAATTTGCAGTATATTCAGGGGTTTCAAAACTTACCTGCACATGCGATTGGGCGCCCAGATTGTATATTTCATCGGGCTGAACCTGTTGAATAATTCGAATGAGATTTGTTGAGTCGGTTAAATCTCCGTAATGCAGGATGAAGTTTTGATCTTTAACGTGGGGATCCTGGTATAAATGATCAATTCTTTCGGTGTTGATCAGTGAACTTCGCCTTTTAATTCCATGAACGACATACCCTAACTTAAGTAAATATTCCGCAAGATAAGCTCCGTCTTGTCCGGTAATACCTGTAATCAGAGCTGATTTCATATATATTATTTTTTAAAGAAAGATTAAATATGTTCCAAAAAATAAGGAATCAATTACATGTAATTTATACAAAAGTAATTGGATATTTCATAATAGTCAAGCTTTACTATAATTTGGTCACAGTCATCAGGGACATTTGTCAATTCGAGAAAGAAATAATAGATTTATTATTACGGACCGTTACTTGATTCTATTTTATTATTTTTACTCTCAGTGATAATATTATTTTTCGTTAATTGTTAATGGACAAATGAAAATTAGCATTATAACACCGTCTCTGAATTCTGCTGCATATCTTCAGGATGCCATCGATAGTGTAATGATGCAGGAATATAAGAATGTTGAACATATTGTTGTTGATGGTGGGTCATCAGATGGGACAATGGAAATATTAAAAAGAAATCCTCACCTTATATGGGTATCAGAGAAAGATGGAGGACAGGCGGATGCTATGAATAAAGGTTTCAGGATGTCAAGTGGGGATATTATCGGATATCTTAATGCAGATGATTATTATTATCCTGATGCTTTTAAATCAATTATTCCTTATTTTCTGAATGGTTGTGATTTTGTTGTCGGAAAGATAAAAGTCATGTTTTCAGATGGTTCCTTTTTGATTAATGATCCACAAACTGATTTTGACAAAATGATAAGGCACTGGGAACAAGAGGCATTTTGTGTAAATCCGGTAGGGTATTTTTATACCAGAAAGGTTCAGGGAGAAGTCGGCGGCTATAATTCAGATAATCATTATGCTATGGACCTCGAATTTCTTTTAAACAGTGCGAAGAAATTCAGGTTAACAAAGATGTTTGAAGAAAATATTCTGGGTGTTTTTAGATTTGTAGAACAATGCAAAACACATGATCAGAATATAAATAATTTATCACTTTGGACGAATAGTAATTTTTCTTTCATAGACAAAATTTTAAGTGATATGCCTGCTGATTATGTAAATAATTACAAAAAGGATCAGGAAAAAGGATATAAAAGACGACGAATTCTGCAGAGAGCTGAAATAATTGAGCAGGAATTAAAAAATAGTCAATTTACCTTCTTTCAGGAATTTCAGCTTAAATTACTGATAAAATTCTTATATTTAAAACATCATCTCCATTCTCAATACAACAACTATGTTTATTTTCCCAAAAGGAGTTAGTCTGATTATTTGCACCTACAATGGCTCTGAACTTTTAGAAGAGACCATAAGGTACGTGTTAAATCAAAATGTTCCAGAAACTATAGAATGGGAATTTCTTTTAATCGATAATGCATCCACTGACAATTCTCAGCAGGTTGTCAGAGATATGTGGAATATTCAGGTTCCTTGCCGGATTATTTATGAGAGTGCTAAAGGTTTGATTCATGCAAGAAATCGCGGAATAGCCGAAGCAAAATATGAGTTCATCTCATTTATTGATGATGATAATTGGATAGATACAAACTGGATTAATGTAATCTTTGATGTTTTCACTTCCCACCCTCAAGTGGGAATTTGCGGAGGACAGATTGAGGCTGAGTGCGAAATAAATCCTCCAGCCTGGTTTGAGCAAATTAAAGAATCTTTTGCAGTCGGAAAACAAGGTGAATCCACGGGATATTTGACAATGAGCAGAGGTTACTTATGGGGAGCCGGCTTGTCACTTCGTAAATCGGCATTTGAGGACATCAGGCTGGCCGGATTTAAACCTTTGTTAACAGGGAGGATAGGGAATGCACTTTTGGCTGGAGAAGACACGGAAATCTGCTTTGTTATGCGAATGGCGGGCTGGAAGTTATGGTACGATGAAAGGTTGCAATTGAAACATTTTATCACGTCAAAAAGACTCAAATGGACATATGTGGTTAATATGTTCAAAGGATTCGGGTATAGTAATGCTATAATTGAAATCTATTATCTCTTTTTTAAGGGACAAAAGTTGTCATACGGATCACTCTTGTTTAAATCATTGAGAGAATTGCTTCTTTTTCTGATATGGAGGGGATTTAATATCTTTTCAGATATAAAAGGAAATCCAAAAACTCTGCAACTTCAGCTCTATTATTCTAAATTTTCTTTCACAGTCAAGAATTATTATAATTACAACGAATATTATAACCAAATTAAAGGTTTGAATGAAGGATTAAAAAAATTGGGTGATAGAAATGAAATTACTGAATTAATGAAGTTTTCTGTGATAACGGTTTGCCTGAATGCAGAGAGATTTATAGATAATGCTATCATGAGCGTAATTTCGCAAGCCGGCAATTTTGAAATCGAATATTTAATTATTGATGGTGGTTCCCATGACCAGACGCTTGAAATCATTGAGCGTACTATTGAACCTGTTCTTAAGGATAAATCTCAATGGCGTTGCCAAGATATCAATTTCCGGTTGATTTCAGAGCCTGATCTTGGCATGTACGATGCGCTGGTGAAAGGATTTAAAATGGCAACTGGAGATATTATTTCCTATATCAATGCTGATGATTTCTATCTCCCAGGAGCATTTCAAAAAGTTTTAAATGCTTTTAATCATCATGAAAAAGTTAAATGGCTTACCGGAATAATTAATATTGGTAATGTCAAAGGCTCCATCCTTAAATCACTTCTGCCTTTCAGTTATTCATCTGACTATGTTCAGAAAGGAATTTACAATGGTGTTTTGCTCCCTTTCATCCAGCAGGAGAGTACTTTCTGGAGGAAAGAATTATTGTTAAATGTTGATTTTAACAAACTTCAATCCTTTAAGTTTGCAGGTGACTATTACTTATGGCATGAATTTTCTTTTCAGACGAGATTATATATTCTTCAAGAATCTCTTGCTGTATTCAGGATTAATGAAAACCAAAAATCTGCGGATAAATATCTGTACCTGGGAGAACTTGAACGCATTGCATCAAAGAAAACAAACAGATTGGACCGTATTAAGATTTTACTCCATAAATGCATTTGGTATGCTAGTCCCTCAATAAAAAAGAAAATTAGCAAGGATATATTATTTCATTCTTAAAAAAATCATTTAGTTATTTTATTTAGCAAGTTTTACAAAAGGTTGGTACGAAAAGTATCATATAACATATCAGAAATTAGCAAATGCCCTTCATATGATAAATGATACTTATCTTCACTGAAGTACTTTTTCAGATCTTTATTAATCGTGGAATATATATCAATATAATGAAGGTTGGATTTTATGAAGGCTTTTTTTGCATCTGTATTAAGCTTCCCTGCAACTTTATCACTATGCTCATTTAATGAGTTTAAAATTCCAATAACAATAAGAGGGATCTTTCTCTCCATGCATTTCTCATTAACTAGATTTATCGCACCTAGAATCCCATTTTTTGACCTTATCGTTAAGCCAAAGATGTGGCCGATTTGATAATTGAACATAAGAAAAGGTAAATAGGAGTAATATTTTATTATACTTAGGTCTTTCTTTGAGTTGATATAAACCGGATCTTTTGTTCCTAATATTTTCTCAATTGATTTAAGCCCCTTATTATTTAAAAGAGTAGGATTAATTATATATTTTCCTTTATGATTATCAATAATAAATGCAGCCCTTTTAAAGAACGGTTCTGGTCTGATCTGCACAATCATTATATTAATATCTTGTTTTTCAAATAATTCATTTGCCAATTGAGGTATTTGGGAAAATTCATCATAGTATTTCAGATAAAAATATGTTTTAATTCCATGATTCTCATTTACTAAAGATGAAAACCTTCGATGAAAAAGTTGCGAAATTTTAATATCCTTTTGAAAGGTCATGCACCCACCAATAATGCCGATGTTTAAATTTTCCATCAGGTGTTTCTTTTAAGGAAATCCAATGCATTAAGATATTCATGCGGCGCGTAGAAACGATAAATGCTCGTGTCGATATTAAAGCTGTATTCCGGAGAAACCGTACGGTTGAAAAATTCCACCAGATCATTGGCGATCTTCAACTGTTCTTCTCCGGTGAATGAATAATCTACCGGGCAGGCAGGAGGTGCCTTATCATTGAGCTTGCATATCGCCAATGCCTGGGAGAACGACAAAGTACTCGCACCGAAAGGAACAGATGTTATCCCGTCGAGGTAAGTAATGAGAGATTTGAATTCATCATGCCGGAAAAGGAAGCAAAATGGAGTACGAATATAATGGAAACCTTCCGGTTCGATCATTTCAAGGAGCTGCGAAACCTTATCCCAGAGTTTTTTATCATCAGGAAGGGGAATAGGAAACGCCCTGGCATCATAGAAATAATCCCAATGGCCGAAGTGTATTTTATCGATTTTTTCACCCTTGCATATCGTAATGATTTCTTTGTAATTATCGAAAAAGGCCTGGCTTTCAGCCATCACAACCATTTCTTCATAATTAATCCCGTCGAGGGCATTGATATATTCTTTAAGGATTTCTGCCGAATGCACTTTGGGCAAAAAAAGACTTCCCCAGGTGATGAGAGGATTTATCTCCTTCAGCAATTCAATATCATTGACAAATTCAACAGTATCCGTTGCATTGATCCGCAGGCTTGTTTTAATTTTTAAATCCTGTTCTTTTGCGATTTGAAGGACGGTTTTCAGAATTTTTCGTGCACGGGCTTTCAGAACAGCAGTTTTCTCAGGGTCAAAGGGTATCTGGAGGCTGTCTTCCAAATCCAGGATAGGAATAATACTGGCCTTCTGGCATTTCTTCAGGGTTTGAAGAATTTTCGGCACTTCCTGGTTTAAGGAAATGTACTGGTAAATCCTGTTTAGCTTCATTATATGATTGATTTTTTCCTCGAAGCATTAGCATAAAAATAATCAATCCGTGCATAAAAAAAAGTCAATACCGACATTACCATAATCCCCTCCCAGGGGCGGAAAATGTGATAATGCCTGCTTGCGTAAAGTGGGGTCCAGAATGGATCCGAAAGGTTTTGCCGGTAAAGGGAGAACCAATGCCACCCATTATGATCAACGGGGACAGGGAAGAAAGTGACCGGGAAATTTCCGGAAATAATGATACCCAGGAGGATTATTATCCCTATAAAGAAGTACGAAGATGAACGGTACCATTTGCGCGGTTTCCGGGATTCTGGAAAGCTTGCGGCAGCCATGACCAGCAAACCCGCGCCGGCCCCCAACATGTTCAGGATGATATCATTGAAATCGAAATACTTAAAAGAAGGGTTCAGCACCAGGTATTGGTACATCTCATCAACCATGCCAAGGATGGTGGCGCCGATAAATGCATCTTCATAGCGCTGAACCAGCGGAAAAATCAACACGGCAAGGATGGCATACTGCAGATAATGAATAGCTTCCATATTCACGACCATCATGGTAAAGAGAGCCAGGATCATGGCCAGAATGGTGATCAGGAACCACAGGAAAAACATCCTGCGTTCGGGATGTTTAATAACTGTTCGCCATAAAAAATATCCCGTGACCGATGAGAGGGCTAGCCCTGATATCAGTAAAGAAAGGTTATAATAACTGAGAGTCAGTTTATACTTCAGCCAGTCGGCCACAACTGTTGCTGCATCATGGAAATACACCAGCCCAAGGAAATATACAGTAAGCAGGAGAATTGCTATGGTTTTATGTTGTGCTAAATAGGTGATCATCCTTGAAGGTATATCCTTTTGGGTGGGTAAAATTAGATTAATTTAATTGCTAAATTTGAGGTTTTTCTGAAATAATTCCCACATGCATCATCCAGCGGAATCCAGGATTACGATCGTCACAGTCAGTCTGAACAACAGGACAGGCCTGGAGAAAACAATCCGAAGCGTAATTTCCCAGCGAAAGATTTCCGTTGAATATATTGTGATTGATGGTGGATCTGAGGATGGATCGCTGGAGATCATCAAAAAATATGGCCTTAATATAGCAACCTGGGTCAGTGAACCTGACCAGGGACCTTATGATGCCATGAACAAAGGAATCGGGCTAGCAACCGGTGAATGGATTAATTTCCTGAATGCCGGCGATGTTTTCCTTGGCCCTGATAGCCTTTCCGGAATCATTCAACAACTTCGTCATGATGGTATTGATGCTATATATGGTGATAGCCTGGCCGATTATGGGGATTTTAAGGTATACCACAAGGCACGGCCTTTTGAAGAACGGTGGAAAGGCATGATCTTTTCACACCAGGCTTTACTCATGAGGGCATCTTTATTCAAAGAAGAACGGTTTGATACAAAGTATCCCAAGATTGCAGATTATGACCTGATTCTATGCTGTTTGCGAGATCCGGTGCGGGTCCGGTATACACCTGTCCCGCTGGTGATATGTGATGCTTACGGCATTTCGAACAAGGGACAGGCCTCCATCCTCCGGGAATACTACCGACGGGCAAAGCAGTCTCAACGTATGGATTTCAGCAGAAAATTTTACTTCCTGAAAATGTTCGTATTCCTGTATGTAATTGATCTGGTAAAAATGATACTTCCGGAACGACTGTTTACTGTCATGATTCGTTTATTCAGAAAGAATTTAATATCTTAGAGAAAAATCGGACAGGAATGAAGGTATTGATGGTGAACACATATGATATCAGGGGAGGGGCGGCAAGGTCGGCTTTGCGGGTCTATCAGGCATTGAAGTCCCAACAGGTCGATGTGAAGTTAATGGTTCAGAATAAATGGGGGGATGACGATGATATTTTAGGCCCATCTGGCAGGTTTAATAAAATGGCCGCAGAACTGCGCCCCTACCTGGATTTTGCCATTACATTTCCCTGGCACCGCCGCAGGATCCCTTTCTTTCCTGCATACTTACCTGGTAATTTCATCCGGAGAGTTAAAAAAGTCGGGCCCGATATAATTCATCTAAACTGGATAACAGGTGGCTTTGTCAGGCTGGAATCCCTTGCGGAAATAAATGTCCCCATTGTATGGACACTTCACGACATGTGGGCATTTACCGGCGGATGTCATTATGCCGAAGAATGCACCCGATATGAAAAAGCCTGCGGAGCCTGTCCCATTCTCATATCCAGTAAGGAGCGTGATCTCAGCCGGTGGATCTTTAACCGTAAAATAGAGACCTACCGCAAAATCAGAAACCTCACCATTATCACACCAAGTCACTGGCTTGCAGGCTGTGTCAGGAGGAGTCCCCTGCTGGGCGGTTTCCCGGTTGAAATTATCCCCAATTCTTTGGACACCGGTGTATTTTTTCCGGAGAATAAAGCCTTATCAAGAAATTATTTTGGTTTCGCTGCCAATAGAAAGATCATACTTTTTGGCGCCCTGGATGCCACCAAAAACAGATTGAAAGGTTTTATCGAGCTTTCTGAAGCCCTGCAACTTATCCCTGATAAAAAAAATATCGAACTGGCGGTTTTTGGTTCAGCAAAACGGGAAACAACATCCCTTCCCGGGTTCAACGCGCGTTACTTTGGTCATATTGCAGATGATGGAAAGCTTAGAAAGCTATACTCCGCTGCCGATGTCATGGTGGTCCCTTCTATCCAGGAGGTTTTTGGCCAGACCGCGACGGAAGCCATGGCCTGCGGGACACCGGTCGTGGCCTTCGGGGCCACCGGCCTGCTCGATATCGTGGAACATAAAGTAAATGGCTATCTCGCAGAACCTTTTAAACCGGAAGACCTTGCTGCGGGGATATTATGGTGTCTTGAAAACAGGGAACGCAACCGGCAGCTTTCTTCAGCAGCCGTGGAAACCGTGAAGAACAAGTTTGACATGAAAAAGAATGTGCAGCGATTTATTTCACTTTATGAACGACTAACAACTAACTAATAAGATGATACATGAAACACGATGGGTGAAGGACTGGCATCAATGATCACCGACAGGTAGTGCAGGGCGCTCCATTTTTCCGGACCACATTTTTAAATATCCCCAATCATAAAGTATATCAAAACTATCATTATTTGGTGGAATATCTCCAACTATTACCTCTGCATCCGAATATTCAAAACCTGAATTGTAATAATTTGCTCCAAAATATTCCATTTGTTTTTCATCCTTGTTCTTTATTAAAGCCCATAATGGATATTCCCAGCTATCTCCTCCAAAAGACAAACCAATCTTTTTGTATTGATTAGTCTGAATAACTTGAACTGCATTAAAATATCCAGTTTTTAAATCAACTCTTCCGACAAAATATTTTTCATTTCTTGAAACACCTAATTTTTCAATCGGTTTTAAAGGATTAAATATAAGATATGGCAAAGCTGACACACTTAAAACTATTATTAATATGTTCCTTAGATTTGAAAGGAAAAGCAATTTTTTACTGAAAACTAACCCCAAAATAAAAAGAGAGGAAATAAACAATATGCTGTAACTCAAAAACAACAATTTTGAATCTAAAGAAAAAAAATATCCTTGATGAATTTCTATGCCGGTAATTTCACCTATTCTAACTATAATGATATTTCTTACGGAAGGTTGCTGTAATAATAAGAAAGTGATAAAGCTGATTGTAGTGAAAGAAATAAGGAATAACCTTTTATATTTCATAAGAAAACTCATGATTTTCTCAATAAAAAATAGAATTCGATAATATTTCCCATCACTCAGAACAATTGAAATAAATGGGATTGCAAGTAAAAAAAATGGCAAATCAAGTCTGGATTGCCATGGTTGCCATTTAAAAACCAATGAAAAAAGCAAATATCCTGTAACTAAAGCAACCAAATAAAATATCAATAGTATTTTATTAGCGAATTTTTTTAACAATTTAAACAAAACAACGACACCAGCTATAAATAATAACAGGTGAATCAGGTTTCCTGCTGCATCTTCATCGATTCTATACCAGATTCCATATTTTGTATTAAGGTAGTTAACATTTGCATTATCAACAGGGACATTAATTATTTGATGCATAATGGTTATCCCATTTTCAACCATCTTATTCCATAAAGGGAATGGTAATGCCAAATGCATCGAAATATTTTTTGCAGCCGTTGATATCATATTTCCAAAGTTCAATATTTCTTGCTTATTAGTTACATTACCAAAAACATTGTCGAATGAACTGTAATTCCGATAAATCAGTTGTCCGTTAATAACAATGAAAAACAATATTACCAGGGGAATTGCTTTTATTAATTGAAATTTATATTTTATTATCCACACAACAGCAATTCCCACACAAAATGGAAAAACAAACAAATAAGAAGTCGGTTTAGCGAACCATCCAAGACTTAAGCATATCGAAAAAAGAATAATGTGCTTTAATTTTAATTGCTTTTCTATAATTGGCACATATCCAAAATACACTATGGCTAAGGAGAAAAATGATGCAAGATAATCTGTTTGAGTTGTTGTAGCCTGGAGAATGCCCATCGGAATTATAACAAGTAAAAGAATCGATACAAAAACCGATTTTCTTTTACTAGTTTTGTTTGCAAGCCGCTCAGAAATTAATGTCACGAGTAATAAAGAGCTAATCATTGAAAAGTACTGAATCAAATTTGCGAAACAATCGCAACCACTTAATAAATAAGTATTCAAAATAAGATATTCAGATAAACAGGGCGTAAATAGTTGGCGGATATTATTAGTTTGGTAAAAGTTTAGGTTACCATTTTGGATCCAATGCATAACACGGCTCAGGTGATAAGTCATTGAATCCCAATTGTTAGGTGGAAACAGCAATGCTATTAAAAATAATGACGCTAAAAAAAGAGAAACTATTAAATAAAAGAAATAATTGGATTTATCGAGCTTTAACTGATGAATTTGCTCACTAAAATCAACAAACACAGATTTAAACTTACCTTTTTTAAATGCTAGAGCTACAAGCACTATGCAGATCATAACCCAAAAAATTGAAATAGGCAACCGCTTAACCATGTTAAAGAATGAAAATGTTTCCAGCATCACTACTGAAAAAAATGCATTTATTATCATGGCTTTCACAAATGCAATGCGCATTTCAGCTTGCCTATAGAATAATGCAAATAGTGATAAAATTGAAAATAAATTAAATATAATCATTGCTTAACCCTAAGTGGAGAATTTATCAGCCCTGATTGAAATTAAAAGTATTCGTTACTGTTCAGCGGTTATGAACATATTAACAGACCAAAGATAATGAAAGAGTACCTGACCAAAGAACGTTTTATAACTTTATTTGACATGGGGTTAATATTTTCCGATACTTGCATTGATGAAAAT